>CBFDBV010000648.1:0-1507 GCA_965603135.1 uncultured bacterium | reverse complement strand
CACCGAGAGCGGATCGCCGTCAGCATCCTCGCCCACGATGAATAGCGCATTGCCCGCGGTCTTGAGCACGCAGCCCTCCCCGGGAAGCTCCGCAGCGTTGATGCCGGCAGCGCGCGCCGCCTCGCAGTCGCCGACGAAGATCCTGCCGGCGGGCTGCTCAGGGATGGCGTCCTCGGCGACCGTCTCCAAGGTCACGCCTGTGGCCTTCTCGACGTGATAGACCAGCTCTTCGGCCGCGTAAGCGGCCACGGTGCCGGGTTCTTCGGCGGTGACAACCATCGCCTGCGCCGTGCCGTCGCGAACGAGCGGCACTTCCGCGCCCGCCCCAATCGCAGATAGCACCATCACAAGCAGCGTGCTCACTGATGCTCGCCACATGGTCGTTCCTCCTGTCCGATCTCGTCGCGCAGGACAAGGCCTGGGCTGGCGCAACTCTGCACCCCCAGGGAGGAGTCCTTCGCCGCGGCGTGAACCTCTCCTCCGTCATCAACGGACGCTGGAAGGTGGGGACCTCAGTGTGCTGGCGAACTGCGATCTGTGTGACGTGCGCCGTCCTCTTTGCGCTGCCCGCCATCGCTGCTGAGACGCACGGCGTGCCGCCCTACGGGGTCGTGCAGTTCGGCTTCGGACGTATGAGCGACCCGGACGACCGCGAGTTTATGCTCAAGTGCCACGTCAACCTGTGCGAGAGTGCCGTCTATCACGGGGTCAGCGAATGTTGGGGCTGGGGCGATCGGGAGAAGATGGAGCAGACTTGGGCCAGCGCCAGGGAGCAGGTGAAAGAGCTTCACGCCCTGGGCGTCAAGGCCATCTCCTATGTCGCGTACCACCCCTTCTACGGCAATCTCGAGGAGCGCAGCGGCTTCTTCGACTTCTACGACAAGCGCTGGGAGCAGTTCGCGGACTACCTGGGCCCCAAGCCGCCCGATCCCATCGAGTGGACCAAGCGCGATGCCGAGGGCAAGCCGATGCCCTTCCAGTATAGCACCTCGAAGGGCTACTACATTTGCCCCAACAACCCGTACTGGCTGCAATACCTGGACGGCGTCCTGCATATGATCGCTGACGCCGGGCTGGACGGGGCCAGGTACGATGGGCCGATTGACCCGTGCCACTGCAAGTGGTGCGCGGCGGCCTTCGGCAAGTGGCTGCGCGAGCGTTACAGCGCCCAGGAGCTTGCCGAGCACTTCGGCGTCAAGGGCGAGGGCCCAGTTCCAGCGCCCACGGACAAGACCGACCCGCTGATGTTCCTCTGGCGCCACTACTGTATGTTCCGCCAGGGCGAGACGGTCGCCGAGACCGGAGCCACGGTGCGGCAGCACAATCCCGACTTCATTATGAGCTACAACTACTGCATCTGGAGCGCGAATCTCTCCGGCTCCAGCCGCAACGAGTACCTGGCACAAGCGAGCGACTACGGTCTCATCGAGGGCAACCGCAATGCCACCGCTCACTCCGAGAACGGGCGCAAGCACAGCGCATCCTGCGACCTCAAGTACCTGCTTGC
>CBFDBV010000647.1:0-1523 GCA_965603135.1 uncultured bacterium | reverse complement strand
GTCTTCGACCCCATCGGCCAGGGCGAGCGCTTCCAGTACCCCGATGGCAAGGGCGGCACCTGGGTCGGCCCCTGCACCCGCGAGCACAACCACATCGGCAAGCAGCAGATCATCGCCGGCGAGTTCTTCGGCACCTGGCGCGTCTGGGACGGCATCCGCGCGCTCGATTATCTGCTCAGCCGGCCCGAGGTTGACCCGGCGCACGTGGGCCTGACCGGCAACTCCGGCGGCGGCACGATGACCACGCTCATCCTCGCCAACGAGGACCGCTTCAGTATGGCTGCGCCCTCCTGTTACATCACCACCTGGCGCTGCAACGTGGAGAACGAGCTGCCTGCCGACGCCGAGCAGCAGCCGCCGAAGGCGCTCAGCTTCGGGATGGATATGAGCGATCTGCTGATGGTGCACGCGCCCAAGCCGCTCATCATCCTGACCCAGGAGAAGGACTACTTCGACGTGCGCGGTGGACGCCAGGCCTACGAGCGGCTCAGGCACGTCTACAAGCTGCTCGGCGCGCCGGGGAACGTGGCCTTCTTCACCGGCCCCGATCACCACGGCTACCATCCGCCCAACCGCCGGGCGATGTACACCTTCTTCGACTACGCCTGCGGTCGCAAGGTCTCCTCCGGAAAGGCCGGCGCCACCTCCGTCGCCGGCCGCGGGCTTGCCCTCGGCTCAGGCCGGCGTCTTGCCCTCGAGCGCGAGCCGAAGCTCAACATCGAGGACGAAACGACCCTCTACTGCACCAAGTCCGGCCAGGTGGACGATCCCGCCCAGGCGGGACCCGCCACCTGCTTCGACTTCACGCGCGAGAAGTCGGCGGCTCTCGCCGACAAGCGGGGCGAGGTCTCCGGCGACAAGCTCATCCGAGCGGTCAAGCGCCTGCTTCACCTCCCGAAGCGCACGGGGGTGCCCGACTACCGCATCCTGCGCCAGGTCGGCGGGCGGAGCTATCCGCGCTCGCACGGCACGCACTACGTCATCGAGACCGAGCCGGAACGGGGCGCGCAGGCGGTCGTCATCAAGCTGGAGGACGAGGCGCGCCACTCGCGCCCGCTGCCGGGCAAGGGCCCGGCGGTGCTGTATCTGCCGCACATGTCGGCGGACGAGGACCTCCGCGAGGACGCGCTGGCGAAGGAGCTGGGCAAGAAGAACGAGGCCTTCTTCGCCTGCGACTACCGGGGGATGGGGGAGAGCCGCCCCAACAGTTGCGGGGTTGACACCTTCCTGAACCCGTATGGCAGCGACTACTTCTACGCCTCGTATGGGCTGATGTTCGACGAGCCTTACTTGGGCGGGCGGGTGCATGATGTGCTGGTGGTGCTGGACTGGATGGCGCATTACGGGTATGACCGCGTGCATCTGGTGGGTCGGGGCTGGGGGAGCATCGTAGCGACCTTCGCGGCTTTGCTCGACGACCGGGTGACGCGGGTGACTTTGAAGAACGCGCCGATCTCGTACACGGAGATGGCGGAGACGGAGGACTGCCAGTGGCCGCTCTCTTCGATGCTCCCGTATGTCCT
>CBFDBV010000646.1:0-1547 GCA_965603135.1 uncultured bacterium | reverse complement strand
CCGGCGCTAACGACCACAGCCAGCAACGCGAGGACTGGGAGATAACGTGCCATGCCAGGTCTCTCCTCTCTGTCATTGCGGCGGCTGGGCGAGGGGGCCGTAGTTGTCCTCGCGGATCAGCAGCTCCCCGCCGTCGGAGAAGCCGTCGCCGCGCTCGCCCAGCAGCTCGATGAGGCGCTGCCGCCAGATCGCCACACGCTCGCCGTGAGCGGCGTCCTTCGACAGATCGTGAAGCTCATCCCGGCTCTCGCGCAGGTCAAAGAGCTGCTCCTGCCCCGTGCGCGGGAACCAGATGTACTTCTCCTCGCCGTCGGTCAGATACTGCATCGCATTGTCCGGGTGGTAACAGGGCGAGTGCTCGCCATGGAAGAACTCGCGCCAGGGCTCGCCGCGCGCGGCCTTGAGCACGCTCTGTCCGGTGACCGAGTCGGGGACCTCGACGCCGACGACCTCCAGGATCGTCGGCAGCACATCTTGCAGGCCCACGACCTGCTCGAAGACGCCGGTGGGCGCGTCGCAGCCCTTCGGGTACTTGACCGCGAACGGGATGCGCGCGGAGCCCTCGTAGGCGTAGCTCTTGCGGTGGAGGTAGTGATCGCCCATCATATCCCCGTGGTCGGCGGTGAAGATCCAGAGCGTGTTCTCAGCGTCCACGCCCGTGCGCCGCAGCATCTCCATCATCCGGCCGAGCTCATAGTCAAGGTGCGTGATCGTGCCCATGTAGCCGGCGCGGCCGCGCTGGTCTTGCTCCGGGGTCAGGCGGCCCTCCCAGGCGGTGCGGGACAGGCCGGGCTGGGGCTTGTCGTGCTTCGCGGCCCAGTCGCCGATAGGGATCTCGGGCAGCTCGCGGTTGATGTACATGTCCCAGAAGAACTGCGGCGGATCGTAAGGCGAGTGCGGCCGCAGATGCGAGCACCACAGGAAGAACGGGCGCGTGGGGTCGCGCTTGGCGATCTGCTCCAGGGAAACCTCGGTGGTCCAGACGGTCGGATGGAAGCGCTCCTCCAGGTGCCAGGGGCGGGCCAGCCAGCCGTTGGCATCACAGCCATGGCCTCGCTCGCTCGCCCAAGGGCCTACCTCGCGCTTGAGCCACTCCATGTAATCGTCATCGCCCTCGCGCAGGTCGTGGGGGATGACGAGGTGGTAGCCGTAGAGCTTGCGGCGCGGGTGCATATTTCGCCAGCCGACGTTGATGGAGTGATAGCCGGCCTGGGCGAGCATGTGAGCGACGCTGGTCGTCTCGTCCCACTCCCGGGCGGCGTAGCCGATGAAGCCGGAGTGGAAGCTGCCCTTGCCCGTGTGCAGGACGACCCTGGCGCCGGTCGTTGAGGGTATCTCAGTGTACGCGTTGGGGAAGTAGGCGCCCTCCTCCACCCAACTGTCCACGTTCGGGGTCTCGACGACGGGATGGCCGGCAATGCTCAGATGGTCGCCGCGGTGCTGGTCGGTGGTGAAGAGAATGACGTTGGGACGCTCATCGCTCATAGTCGCACTCCTCTGGCGGGCGGCTCCGCACTGTCAGACCGCCTCGGTGATGGCCTGGTCGC
>CBFDBV010000645.1:0-1573 GCA_965603135.1 uncultured bacterium | reverse complement strand
TCGGCGGCAGCTTTCTCCGGCAGGACCGCGGTGAAGGCAAGCTCGCCCGTCCCGCGAGCCGGGACCGTGAGCTCGGCAGGCCCGGCCTGGCTCTTCCAGCCCTCCGGCAGCGCCAGCGAGACGCGCGCCGTGCTCTCGGCATCCGCGACGCTGGTCGCCGACACTCTCAGGCCCAGCTCGCGGGTGAGCGGATTGACTTGCTCGGCCACGCCCAGCTCCAGGGTGAGCGGCTGGAGGATGAGCAGGCGGTGCTTGACCTGCTCCGTGCGGCCCTCGTCGGCGAGCGTGTATGCCGCCGCGAACTCGACATCGCAGGTCGCTTCGAGCTTCGCGTCGGCGGGTATCTCGAGCGCAAACTCACGCTCCGTCAGCTCGCCCGGCTGCACATTCTGCGGCGCCACCGCCACGGCCGCCGTCAACTCATCGAAGGCGTCAGCCCACCCCTCAGGTGGCTTCATCGTGATGCCGCAGTCCCTCAGGGCTTCGTCGCTGCGGTTGCGGAGCATGGCCTTGAGCGCCACCTTCCCCGTGGGAGCCGCCAGGCCGGGGCCGGTGACGAACAGCTCGACGGGCGGCCTGGCATCTGCGGGCGCGGTCCCCTCGGTCCCGGCCAACTCCACCACCACGAGGTCGTAGAGGTGTATCTCGGGGACCGTGACCGAGACCAGCCGCTGCCCGGCACGCTCAGTCACCTCGAAGCTCAGCTCCTGGCGCTCGCGGGCGAGGTCAGGAGAGAACAGCAGGACGCGTTGCGGGCGAGCGCCCTCCGGCAGGGCCATCTCCAGCGGCAGGCTCTCGTAGGGCCGCACGTGATCGGGCACCTCGACATCGTAGTTGACCAGGTGACAGAGCAGAGCGCCGCCGTCCGCGCTGCGCATCAGGTTGAGTTCCACCATCTCGGGCCCGTCCAGGCGAGCCGCAAAGCCACCGCGAGTCGCCCACCGCAGCGCCGACGGCAGGCGGCTGAGGCCCTCGGCTGCCTCCTCGCTCAGGGGCCAGCGCCCCGTGGTCGGCAGCTTCGGGGTCGGGAACCAGGCAGTGCGTCCCTCGCCGTAGGTCGCCTTCAGGGGCTCTTGCGGGAACTGACCGCCTTCGAGGCCGAGGACATCGGCAAAGGCCGAGGCCCCGCGCTCCTCGTTATACTGGTCGCGGGTCGCGACGGCCCCGAACATCACCAGCCCGTGCCCGTCGCGAACCCACTCCTTGAGGAAGCGCACCTGATCGTCCGAGAGCAAGCGCGCCTCGGGCAGGATGAGGGCATCGTACTCGGCCAGGCCCTCTGCCGTCAGGTCGCGCTCCAGGACGATCTTGTGCGGGATGTGTGCATCAGCGAGATAGCGCGACACGGACAGCGGATAGGACGGCAGGTTCGCGCAGGTCTGGCTGATGGAGGCCAGGATTGCCACGTTCGCGTAGGTGCGCGCGTCGGTCAGGTAGGGGCGCATGCGGTAGAAGAAGTCGCTGTAGGCGATGATGTCTTGGCGAACGTTGTGATGAGCGCGGCTCACCATAATGGGATACGGGCAGCCGCCGGCCATCCCCTCGGCCAGCGCCGCCTGCCAGAAGTTCGCCA
>CBFDBV010000644.1:0-1591 GCA_965603135.1 uncultured bacterium | reverse complement strand
TGTAGACGCCGGTCTGCCACTGGTTGTAGACATCGCGGCTGGCGTAGTTCCAGACGCGGTCCATGAAGACGGCGCCGTTGGTGCGCGAGGTCAGGTGCTTGTCGGCGGGCTTGTAGAAGAACTCATCCAGGCGGCCGCCCAGGCTGGGCCGAGCGCGCACGCGCACGAACTCGTTCTCCAGCACGATCGCCGGCTCGCCCTCGACGCTGGTCTGCGTCAGTGTGCATTCGGCCAGCAGTGGGCCCAGCTCTACCGTGAGCGCGACCACAATTGCGCCGAGCTGTGTGAGTGTATGCCGATTGACCATCTGCTTCATCCTCCGTTTGCCACCGGCAGCTTGATACTCAACTCCAGGACACTGTGCGTGCCCGGGTATATCTCCGCCCGACGTCCGGCCTTCGGCACGGCGAGACCGACCGGGTAGTACTTGGTGCTCCCCCAGCGGCTGCCGCTGACCTGTTCGCCCCGCTCCACCCACAGATGGAAGGGCCCGGCGTCACACGCGACCTCGAGCGTGCGCAGCGCGCCCCTGAGTCCCTCGTGGCGGCTGTAGTCTGCACCCTCAGTGAAGCTCCCCTGACTTACATAGCCGCCGTAGTCGGCCCAGAAGGTGCGACCCGTGAACTGTTCGGCATTGAGGACCACGTTCAGTGTCGCGCTGCTCATCACGAAGAAGCGCAGCCAGTCGAACTCGTAGCGCAAGTGCAGGTAGCCCTCGGGATGGACCTCGATGGTCTGCGTGAGATGGTACAGCGGCTGGCCGCCGTAGATCTCCTCGCGCGAGCAATCCCTGGAGATGGTCAGCACGTAGCAGTCGCCGCGCAGTTCAGGCTCGGGAAGCTCGGGCACGGGGCCGATGCCGCCGGGGGACGTCTCTCCCTGCACGGCGCGGAGCCCCTTGCCGGTGTCGAAGGTAACCGGCGTTGTGTATAGGGTCAGCAGCCACACGTACTGGCGGCCGTTGGCCGTGATGTCGCTGATCTTCCCCGTTCGCTCAACCTTGACCGAGAACGCGTCATTGCCCAGAGTCACGAAATGCTCTGTGCGTTCAAGCACGTGCACCGGCTGCGGCTGGGCTGAGGCGAGGCACGTCACGAGCAGCGAAGCGACGATCGCGGTTGCGCGCATCTGCGATGCCCCCGGCAAAACGGGGACAGTCACCTGCTTCCCCCGCCTGCGCGGCGCCCATTGGCCGCACCATCATCAGAGGGAAACAGGTGACTGTCCCGCATTCTGCTTGACGCGGTCTCCTCACGGACAAGCTCTCGGTACGCCTGCATCAGACTCTTCGTCACGCGTCCGGGAATACCTCTGCCAACGGGGATGCCATCCACGCGCGTCAGCGGCATAACCTCCATCAGCGAGTTCGTCAGGAAAGCCTCCTCCGCGGCAAACAGCTCGTCGAGCGTGAAGCTCTCCTCGGCGCTGTCAATGTCCAGCTCGGCGCACACTTCCAGGATGCACTCCCGTGTGATGCCCGGCAACACGCCGGCGCTGATCGGCGGCGTCAGGATTCGCTGGCCATCGGGAAACGGCGTCGGGCCCGCCTTCGCTCCTTCGGAGCTATGGCGGACAGGCTTGGAAGCCCGAC
>CBFDBV010000643.1:0-1704 GCA_965603135.1 uncultured bacterium | reverse complement strand
GGCTGGCAGCCGGGGCAATAGTAGGTCGAACGATTACTCTGTACGATGCGCTCGATCTTGCAAGTGCAGCCGGGGCTGAGGCACCTCTCGCCCTCCCGGCCGTAGACCCTGAGCCTGCGCTGGAACGCCCCCGGGACGCCCGCGCCCGTCACGTAGTCCGAGATGGTCGTGCCCTGGGCCTTGATCGCCTCGCCCAAGACGTCCTTGATGGCGCAGTGCAGCCCAGCGATCTGCTCGTCGGTCAGCTCGTTGCAGCGAAGCTCGGGCGAGATGCCGGCGCGATGCAGCACCTCGCACACATAGATGTTGCCCAGCCCGGCCACCAGGGACTGATTGAGCAAAGCGCTCTTCAGCAGCGCGGTCCGGCCCTCCAGCAGCTCTCCCAGCTTCTTCGCTCTGAAGCCCGGGCACGCAGCGTCCACGCCCACCTTCCGCAGGCTGAAGCTCTGCCCCACCTCGCCGTCAGGAACCAGCTCCAGATGGCCGAAACGGCGCACGTCCTGGAAGACCAGGCGGCGCCCGTCCGATAGCTCGAAGATGACGTGCGTGTGCTTGCCCAGGCGCGCGTCCGCGTCCACGGTGTAAAAGCGCCCGCTCATCCCCAGGTTCACGATCACCGCCGGGCCACCTGAGAAGCGCAGGATCAGGTTCTTGCCGACGCGGTCAACGTCCTCGACGCGGCGGCCCGTCAGTGCCTCCTCGAACTTGCGGCAGCGCGTCCCACGCAGGATGTCCGCTCGCCGCGCGCGCAGCGATCGCACCATCAAGCCGACCACCGACCCTTGCAGATCACGCCGGATGGTCTCGACCTCTGGCAGTTCGGGCATTCCTGCCTCCGAGCGGGGAGCAGTACGGGTCACAGGATAGACAGTTGACGACGCATTGTCAACCGCTCGCGCCAGCCTACCGGGGGCGAGGGAAGGCCCTATCCCGCGGGCAGTTCAACGCGGTTGTTGCCCTCGTAAAGCTCCCGGATGGCGTTCTCAGAGTCAACAACCACCGTGAACGGCTCGCCCCGCCGCCCATCCGGCACAGCGAACTTCAACTCCACGATCTGCGGGAGGCAATCCGCCGGCGCGCGCAGCGGCCCCGCGTTTTCGCTGGCGACCACGTCCCCCCTCTCGCCCAGTAGCGTCACAGTGAACTCCGGCGCATCGCCCCCGCCCACGTTGTGAACGCGCACGGTGACCTCGCTGGCATCCTCGGAGATCACCGTGTCCTGCGGGGCGAGCGCCAGGTCGCAGCGGCCGTAGTAGCGCTCCCCGCTGCTCGCGATCAGCTCTATGCTGATAGCCGTGGTCTCGCGCGAGGGCAGCGTGATCTCAATCGCCGAGGTCTTAGCCAGCTCCATCTCGCCCTCAGAGATCGCCTCATCGGGCATGCCGTCCTCGTTGGCGTCGGGGCCGACCGCCACCCGATACATCCCCGGCTTCAGCCTCCAGACCCGGATGGAGCCGGTCTGCGGCGCCTGCTCGAAGTTGTACACCGTCACCCTCAGCTTGTCCGCCGTGGTCTCCAGCACCCAGGCGGCGAAGTCCGGCGAGAAGCCCTCCCACGTGACCGAGTGCGTGGGATAGATGTGATTGCGGTAGCCCGGCGTGCCGCCCAGGTAGAGGCGGTCCACGAGGTCCTTGGAGATCCACACGCGATCGGCCGACTGCTCGGCCCAGGTGTGCATCGGGAAGAGCAGCTCAATGCGCTCCC
>CBFDBV010000642.1:0-1716 GCA_965603135.1 uncultured bacterium | reverse complement strand
TGGAGGTGACGCCGGGCGAGAGCGGCATCTACGACGTGCGCGCCGAGACGCGCGATGAGCGCGGCAACCGCATCGCGGACCGCGCGACCTGCTGGGTGAGCGAGGGCGACTACGCAGATATGCCCTACGACTACGGCGAGCTGGAGCTGGTCACCGACAAGGAGGTCTACGAGCCCGGCGAGAGCGCGCAGGTGCTGATCAACACCGACCGCGAGGGCATCCGGGCGCTGCTGTCCATCGAGGGCGGCAGGCTCTACGAATGTCGCACCGTCAAGCTCGCCGGGAAGACCACGAAGCTGAGCGTGCCCATCCTGCGCAAGCATATCCCGAACATCTTCATCAGCGTCTGCTACGTGAGCAACAAGAAGTTCGTGCAGCGCGAGGCGGCCATCAAGGTCTCGCCCCGGCAGCGGGTCGTGGAGATTGCACTGGAGCCCGACAGGGAGACTTACCATCCGGGCGAGGCCGCCGCATACGCCATCAGGACCACCGACGAGCAGGGCCGGCCCGTGCGGGCGCAAGTCTCGCTGGGCGTGGTGGATGAGGCCATCTACGCCATCCAGGAGGAGTCCAGCGAGGGCCTGCTGGAGATTTTCTATCCCGAGCAGTACAACGCGGTAGAGACGAGCTTCTCCTGGCCGCGTATCTACCTGGACCCGGCGGACAAGGGCGGCGCCAGGCTGAGGGTGCGGCGCGAGTTCCCGGACACCGCCCTCTGGCAGCCCGCCATCGTGACCGATGCGAGCGGCGAGGCGACAGTCAACTTCAGCATGCCCGACACGCTCACCACCTGGCGCGCCACGGCGCGGGCGGTGACGCTGGACACGCGCGTCGGCAAGGCCACCGACAAGGTCGTCTGCACCAAGGACCTGCTGCTGCGGGTGCAGACGCCCAGGTTCCTGGTCGAGGGCGACCGTTTCACGCTCTCCATGGTCGCTCACAACAGGACTGACCAACCCAGGCGGATCACCGTGGAGCCGCGGTGCCAGGGCATAGACTGGGAGGAGTGGGGGCCGATCGCTGCACTCCCCGGCGGGGAGGCTCGGAGGTTCGACTGGGCGGCCAGTGCGATGCACGTAGGGCCGGCCACGGTCCAAGGCAGGCTGGAGACGCGCGGCGATGTGCCGCTCACCGACGCGATGGAGGTCACGCTGCCCGTGCTGCCGCGCGGCCGGGCGCGAGTCGAGCAGCGCAGCGGCGCAGTCCTGACCGATGAGGTCCTCAAGCTCAACCTGCGCGAGGACGCCATCGAGGGCGCCACCAGCCTGAAGGTCGGCATCAGCCCCTCCATCGCGGCGGCACTGCTGCGCTCGGCACAGTACCTGGCCGGGTATCCGTGGGGCTGCATCGAGCAGACGATGAGCTCGTGGCTGCCCGACGTCGTCCTCTACGACAGCTTCAAGGACCTCGGACTTGACGAGGCGGACCTGCCCGAGGACCTGGGCGAGATGGTCGAGAAGGGCCTGCTGCGCATCTATGACAAGCAGGTCCCGGACGGCGGCTGGGGATGGTGTCGGTACGACGATTCCGACCCGTGGATGACGGCCTACGTGATGTTCGGGCTGGCCGTGGCTCGCCGGGCAGGCTGGGAGGTGGACCGGCGGGCGTTCGATGAGGGCCTGCGCGCGCTGGGCAAGCACATCGCCGCGAGGAAGACCAAGGCCGAGGACGTGGCCTTCGGGATGTACGCGGCGGCGCTGGCGGATCGGCAGGACC
>CBFDBV010000641.1:0-1748 GCA_965603135.1 uncultured bacterium | reverse complement strand
AACTGCCCGCCCGCGTCCTCGGCCGGGCGGCTCTTCGATGCGGTGGCGGCGCTGGTCGGGCTGCACGAGCACGCGGCGTACGAGGGCCAGGCGGCAATGCACCTGGAGGCGATCGCGGTACCCGGCGCGCGGCCGTACGACTTCGAGATCGTCGAGGGCGGCCAGGCGTTCATCGTCGATGCGATGCCAGCGATCCGCTGCATCGTGGCGGACCTCCAGGCGGGCACGAGCCCGGCGGAGATGGCCAGCCGCTTCCACGCGACCTTCGTGAAGATGCTGGCGGAGGCGGCCGAGCGGGCCGCGCGCGAACATAGGTTAAAGCTGGTGGCGCTCTCGGGCGGCACCTTCCAGAACGCGATCGTCGTCGAGCAACTGACGTCCGAACTTGAGCGGAAGGGCCTGAGGCCGCTGATGCACCAGGCAGTCCCGCCGGGAGACGGCGGGCTGTCGCTGGGGCAGGCGATGGTGGCGCAGGCGAGGTGGACCTGAGATGTGCGTAGCAATCCCGTCAAAGATCGTTGAGATTGATGAGGCGACCGCGACCGTGGCGGTGGGCGGCTCACGGATACTCGCGCGCCTGGACCTGGTGGAGGGCGCAAAGCTGGGCGACTACGTGCTCGTGCACGCGGGCTTCGCCATCACACTGCTGGACGCCGAGGATGCGCGCGAGACCCTCTCGCTGATGAAGGAGGTCGGGATCGTCTGACGGCGACAAGCCGGGCAGAAGTCCTGGGAGAGGTCGAGCGGCTTGCGCAGCAGATTCGTGAGGCCTGTGAGCGGCCGGCGAAGCTGATGGAGGTGTGCGGCACTCACTCCCACGAGGTCGCGCGCTACGGCCTGCGGCAGTTGCTGCCCGAGGAGCTGGCGCTGCTGTCAGGGCCCGGCTGCCCCGTGTGCGTGACCCCGACCGGACAGGTGGACGCGGCCATCGAGCTGGCCCGCCAGCCCGGGGTGCGCGTCGCGACCTTCGGGGATATGATGCGCGTGCCGGGCAGCGAGTCCACGCTGGAGAAAGAGCGCGCGCGAGGGGCGAAGGTGAAGGTGATCTTCTCCCCCATCGAGGCGGTGGAGATGGCGGCAGAGGACACCGCCGAGGTCGCGCTGCTGGCGGTGGGCTTCGAGACGACGGCGCCAGGCGTGGCCTGCGCGGTGATGGAGGCCAGGCGGCGCGGGCTGGGCAACTTCAGCGTGCTCTGCGCGCACAAGCGCATGATGCCCGCGCTCGATGCGCTCTTGGATGAAGATGAGGTGGAGGTTGACGGGCTGCTGGCGCCGGGACACGTGAGCACCATCATCGGCGCGGATGCGTATGCGCCGCTGGCAGAGAAGTACCAGACGCCCATCGCGGTGACGGGCTTCGAACCCGATGACATACTGCGGGGCGTGCTGGCGCTGGTGGAGCAACTCAGGGACGGCCGCGCGGAGGTCGCCAACGTCTACGAGCGTTCGGTCGCGCCGGAGGGAAACCTGCGGGCGCAGGAGATGATGCTCGAGGTCTTCGAGCCGGCGGATGCTGAGTGGCGAGGGCTGGGCGTCATCCCGGAGGGCGGCCTGCGGCTGAGGGAGGAGTACCGCGACCTGGATGCGCTGGCGCGGCACAGCATCGAGGTGAGAGAGGGGCGAGACGACCCGCGCTGCCGCTGCGCCGAGGTGCTGCGGGGGACGCTGAGGCCGGCGGAGTGCGGGGCGTTCGGGAAGATCTGCACGCCGGCGCATCCGCTGGGGCCGTGCATGGTCTCTTCTGAGGG
>CBFDBV010000640.1:0-1760 GCA_965603135.1 uncultured bacterium | reverse complement strand
GCTGCGCGGCAGGTCGGGGTTGAGCGGCTCATACAGCGCGCCTCGGGGCCGGAAGGCCGAGTGAAAGGTCATCGAGTTGATGCCGATGCGGCCCAGCTCGCCGAACAGCTTGTCCCACCACTTCTGCTCGGACAGGTCATACACGCAGCGGCCGTAGCGCACACCATCGGGCTTGTTCCCGGCGTGAAGGTAGACGGACAGGCGGTAGCGGTCGTAGTCGAAATCCTGCGCCCAGGCCAAGCTGCACAGCCCGAGCAGAACCAGCCAGAAGGCTCGTCTCAGCATCAGCGCACCTCCACGACGGTGGCATCGGATGCCGCCAGGTCAACGTGAAACAGCAGCGTGCCGCGCCCGCCCCTCACCTCCAGCTCCTCGCCCGTAACCAGGTCGCGGGCCGAGCGGGCGGCCGTGATCTCCAGCGGCTCCAGTTCCACGCTGATCGCCGCCCTGCACACCTCCTCCCCGTGGTTGTGAGCGCTGAAGAGCATCGGCAGCTCGGCGCCGAAGCGCTCGATGCTGACCTCGTCCGTGTCGCTCGTGGCCCAGGGGATCGGCTCCCAGCCCGCCGCGTTCATGCGCTTGATGATGGGGACGTACTTCGCGTAAAGCCCGGCGACCTCCGTGTCGGGCGCGAAGCGGGTCTTGCTCGCGTACCCGCCGGGGAAGGCCGCCATCGGCAGGTGAGCCTTGATGAACGCCTCCTCGTAGTGCTCAGGCTTGACCGGCAGCGTCACCACCTGCTTGTGATAGGCCAGCGCACGCGTGGGTGGGGCGGTGCGCGCCAGGCCCCACTCCAGGCCGTTCATGTCCAACAGGTGCTGCGCGAACGGGAAAGGCTGACGGCCGGTGTTCGCCATCAGCCACTTCCCCTCGGCCTCCAGGCGCCGCTTGAGTTCGACCACCCACTCATAGACCATGGTGTCGCCGACGATGACGGGGCGGAAGTCGCCGGTGGCGAAGGTGGGCGGGAAGTCGCAGGCAGCCAGGTGATCGCGTGAGAAGTCCAGCGCATGGCAGTTGGAGAAGTAGTTGTCCAGGCCGAAGCCGTCGAGTTCGCCTCCCTGCTCGCGGTAGTCGGCGACGGTCGGGGCCAGGATGCGATCGAAGAGGAACTGCCCGTAGCCACCGGGGATGTCGGGGTCAATGTTGCAGAAGCACCTGCCGGTCCACCAGTCCTCTCCGCCCCAGTCCTTGCGGTTGGTGAGGTAGCCGACCTCGATCTCCCCGTTCGAATCCAGCGCCGCCGAGGCTTTGACGGCCGCGATGGAGTCTTTGAGCCAGTTCTCGGCGGCCTCCCGCCCCATCGCGCTCTCCCGGCCTTCATAGCGGCGGCGACCGGTCGCCTTGTCGCGGACTGAGAGGATCTGCTCACGCGGGTTCTCCGCGTCGAGGAGCAGACGCATTCCGGCGACGGCCTCGTCGCGCTTCGGGCGGTGGTCGAACTGCCCCACGTCCGCGAAGTACCGGGCGGAATCGTTGTACAGGAACGAGTAGAGGCCGTTGGCATCATCGAAGGCGACCGCCTCCGGGCCGCCCGGGCCCCAGTGGTACTTGAAGCCCAGCTCCACCAGGTTGGTCATGCCCTCGCAGTTGCCCCAGCAGACCCAGCCACCATCCTCAGACATGCGCCTCTCGAAGAAGCGCGGGAAGATGCGATAGTAACGCTCGGCCGCCGAACGCAAACCCCAGCGTGGGTCGCAGCGGTAGATCACGAAGCTGAAGTCGGCGCGGTTGGGGAACTTAGTGGTCGCCTCGGTCAG
>CBFDBV010000639.1:0-1776 GCA_965603135.1 uncultured bacterium | reverse complement strand
CGTCGTGCCCTTCGGGGATGTGATAGCCGTTGGCATTCAGCCAGTCCACCAGCACCTGCGTGCCGGTCGCCGAAAGCACCGAGACGTCATAGTCACCGACCTCCAGCCGCCGGTGCAGCGTGACGGTTGGCCCTGCGGCCTCGCCCTCTGCCGCAGGCTCCGCCACCATCCCTGCGGTCCCGTAGGCGCGCTTGGCTGGCGGTGTGTCTATCTGCGTATGGACCAGCGGCCTGGTACCGTCGAGAAGGAGGTCTATCAGCTCGGTCGAGGCCAGGAAGACATCGTCATCTCCGGGCTCGCCCGGCACGGGGATGATCCACGCGAAGTCGGCCGCCGGGCCGTGGTAGGTGGTCTGAAACAGCGCCACCTCCCGCGAGTCCGGCAGCTCAATGATGATGCCCTTCTGCTCCGTGGACGCCACGCCCAGCTCGCCGGAGACGCGGCCGGTGAGTTCGACGGGACCCAGTATCTCGCCATCAGCCCAGCAGACGCCTCCGGCGATGACGGCCGATGTGATGCCAACTGCAATGAGCCGACTCACGCGCTTCATTTCAGCACCCCTCTCACCTTTCTGACGCTCGCAGGTTCCCAGCAGTTCCCACGTGCCTATCCGGCTTCGCTCGGCAAGCTGATCGTCGCCCACCCCGAGTTCGTAGCGGCGCAAGCCGCCGCGAGCAAACACAGCGGCGTCCTCATACGCCGTCGCCTCTTGAAGGGACGTTGTGCGAACATGGGTCCCTTCGGGGCCGCCCTCGGCGATTCCTGCCGTGGCCGGCCGTATCGTGGCGGTCGCGCCGAGGCGGGATCACCCCCCGCAGCAGGTGCCGTTCGCAGAGCCGGGGAATGAGGCCGCGTAGTACCTCCCAGCGCAGGGCTTGCGCTCCGCACTGGGAAGGGAACGAGGCCGCGTGTCAGAAGAGAGGACCCGCGCAATGGGCCCTCGTGAGCTATGTGTTGGGCTGTGCATTATCACCTCCAGCGCGTTGGTGGGCTGCCTTGCCTGGGCGGACGGCGCCCCTGCGCCGCTGCTCAAGCCTCTCTTCATCTCCGGGCACAGAGGCGGCGGGCGGGTCCACGCTCCTGACAACACCTGGGAGAACCTCCGCTACGGGGCCTCGCTGGGCGTGTCTGCGCTGGAGGTAGACCTCCAGTTGACTGGCGACGATCACCTGATCCTGTTCCACGATGCCTCCATCCCTCGCTCGTGGGTAGAGCCGGGCTACCAGGGCGAGGAGAAAGTCTCCTGGCGCGAGCTGACGGTGGCGCAGATCGCCGAGATTCGCTACTCGGCCACGGTGGGCGAGCGTGAGTTCACCGACATTGCCATCCCAGACGCGCACGACGTGGTCACCGAGCTGCGCGACCAGGTCAACTTCCACCTCGATGTCAAGGGCACGCCTGCCCAGCGCATCATTCGGTTCATCGCTGACCATGACCTCGCCGAGCGATGCGTGGTGATGAACAGCGACCTGGACTACCTGCGCGAGGTGCGCACGGCCTTCCCGGAGATCCCGGTCGAGTATCCGCAGAACCTGCTGGGGCGCTTTTTGAATGAGGAGACCGGCAAGTGGGAGTTCTACCCCGAGGATCGCCAGCGCGAGCTGTACTGCGAGCTGCTTGAGGAGTTGTCGGCGCTCGGGCGGGTCATTCTCTGCACCAAGGGCCTTCAGCCGTGGAAGGTAGAGTTATGCCACCGGTACGGGGTAGCTGTGCGGCCGTCGGCGGGCAACGTGAAGCTGACGGATGGCGCGCAGTTCCTGAGGATGGGCGTGGACG
>CBFDBV010000638.1:0-1824 GCA_965603135.1 uncultured bacterium | reverse complement strand
AGAGCGGTGATGCGCATGGAGCGCTCCCCGCTGTGCCTGACCTCATCGCTCAGGGTAAGCTGAAATCCCTCGCCGTGGATGAAATCACGCCAGCCATCAGGCATGCCGTCGGCATCCGCATCCTCCTCGAAGCCCGGATTCGCGACCGGAACCGGGTCCGCCATCACCGACGCTGTGATAAACCCCAGAGCGACAGTGAGCAGTAGTCGCCTCATCTCACCTCTCGCCCTCATTCCCTGTTGCGCCAGGAGTGCTATTGGGTCTGCGCCTTCGGCACCGGTCGGTGGCTCTCCATCGCCCGGAGGCGCTCCTGCATCTCGCCAAGCGTGGCCTCCATCTGCCTGCGCACCCCGGGATCCCTGGTCACGACGATAATCCTCTGTATCTGCAGGCCGGGCAGGTCGAAGATGAGAGCGTTGCCCTCGCGCGTCGCCTCGCAGGTCTCGATCCCGCGATAGTCTACCGTGAAGACCTCGGCCGGCTCGATCCACGGCGGCAGGTCGAGGCGCACAGTCGCATCCACCGGCTCGTATGACTTGAAGCCATCGGCGACCTTGCCGCTCCACTCGGTGTCAATGTTCAGGTTCAGGGCGATGAGGATGATCGTGTCCAGGCCGCTGACCAGGGCCGCGGCCTGGGCCGCAGGGCCGCCCTTGACCGCCTCGGCGGGCTGCGAGCGGGTGACCTGCGCGATGAGGGGCGAGACATCGCTGTTGGCGACCCACGGGCCGATGGTGCGAAGCTCCGCGTTGATGCGGCCTATCTCGTCCCAGGTGGCCTTGAGGGCCTGGCAGATCTCCTCGGGCACCTCGTAGCCGAGCACCGTGCGCGAGGTGGGGTAGGGGATGGCGCCCATCGAGAGCCGCAGGCCCGGGCCCTCCAGATAGTAAACAGGCTTCGTGCCGTTCTGGACGCCGTAGGCCCAGTGGCAGATGCCCTTCGCGCCGAGCTGGAGGCAGCCGTAGGTCATCATCCGCTCCTGCTCCGGCTCAATGACGCGCTGCGTGGCCGGTGCGAGCCCGGTCAGCTCCATCGTCTCGGGGTTGGCCGCCATCGCGACCTCAGCGGCGCGGAAGTACGGCCAGAAGGGCCTGCGGCCCGCGCGTAGCTCGCGCCAAGGCAGTGACGACATCAGGGGGAAGTCGCGCCCGTTCGCGGCCCCGGCCATGCCGTAGGCGTGGCAGACCACGTCCAGGATGTCCATGAAGTTCATCCCCTGGCCGTTCCAGGGGTTGCAGAGATTGATCATCTGCGGGGGGATGAACTTCCCCTCGGCCCGGTAGAAGGCGTGGGACTCGTCCAGCGCGATGATGGTCTCCTCGACCGGGTGCTCGTCCTTCTCATCCAGCCAGGAGGCCACGAGGCGCGGCAGCTCGGGGCTGTCCCAGCGCATAACGCCGGCAAGTGTGCCGCCGAACACGAGGGCCTCAAGGCCCAGCTCCTTCATTTCGGCAAGTGTCTCCTCCCCGCGCGCGCCGATGCAGGTGAAGCCGTGCTCGTAGATGTCCTGCACGCTGTCCTCGCGCACCTGCTGGAACAGATACACCTGCAAGGGGAACTCGGTCGGGAAGGCGCGCAGGCAGTGTCCACACGATGGCCCCTCCTCCGTGCCCACCGTGACGGTCACGTAGCGCCCCCAGGTCAGCGGCTCCTCGAGCGAGATCTTCAGGGGCACGACCGCTGTGTCGGCCGTGCGCGCGGCGAACTCCGTGGTAGCAGTCATGTCGCGGCCGTTGACGTGGACGCTGGTCAGGTGGTACTCCGCGCCCTCCGGCCAGTTGGCCTGGAGGTAGGCGTGGATGGTCTTCAGCTCGGGGCCGAAGG
>CBFDBV010000637.1:0-1865 GCA_965603135.1 uncultured bacterium | reverse complement strand
GCGAAGGCCATGGGCGCTGACATCGTCGGCATCGGCTCTCCCGACCGCTGGGAGGGCGCGCCTACCCAGATGGACCCGCGCTTCATTATGCCCGAGGCGAAATCCATCATCACCATGGGCTTCCGCATGATGCGCGGCGCGCTCCGAGGCATCGAGGAGGGCACCTTCTTCTCCAACTACTCCTCCATGGCCTACGGCGGGCTCAACTGGCTGTATATGCCGATGACCGTCATCAACCTCGCCAAGTTCATCGAGGATGAGGGCTACGAGGCCATCCCGCTGGGGCACCTGAGTTCCTGGCGGGCCATAGACAACAGCGGCGTGCTGAGGAAGGGCTACAGCCGACCCGTCGAGCCCGGCAAGCCATGTCCTGACGTGATGGTGCATCTGCGCATGGCCGCGTTCCTGTGCGGGCTGGGCGAGTTCGGCTGGAGCAAGGTCTTCCTGACGCCGCAGTTCGGCCCGCGCCAGCGCTTCGGCGTGCTGATGACCGAGGCGGAGCTGGAGCCCGACCCCATCTGGGAGCCGGGCCAGCTCTGCGATCGGTGCATGAAGTGCGTTGCCGAGTGCCCGGGCGCCATCAGTACTGACAGGTCGGTGAAGGTCACTGCTGCCGGCTATGACCTGGAGTGGAACGACCTGGACCTGGAAGGGTGCAGGATCGCCTTTCGCGGCGGTCGGCCCTCGGAGGAGGGCGAGGAGGGTGGCTATTTCGTCGGGCGCGATGACGGCCATGAGCCGGGCTTCTGGTCGCCCTTCTATCACAAGCCCAGCAACGTCTACATCCACGGCGAGGCGATCGAGGGCGGCAGGGGATGCGTCCGCGCCTGCATGATCCACCTGGAGGAGCGCGGCGTGCTCGGCAACAAGTTCCACACTCCCTTTCGCCGCAAGAAGCTCTGGAGCGTGGACTGGTCGGCCCCCGACCCGATGGACACGACCGGCGGGGACTGATGCCGTTGTCATATCGTGGCACAGGCGACCTCGCCTGTGCAGACAGCCGTACGGATGCGCGGGGTATCACCCCGCGCATCATAGCCGCAACAGGAAGGCCTGATCGCAATCCTCACTGCACAGGACGTCAAGCAGGCCGCGAAGGCGATGGGCGCCGATCTCGTCGGCATCGGCTCGATGGATCGCTTCGACGGCGCGCCCAGGGAGATGGACCCGCGCTACGTCTTCCCCGACGCGAAGGCTATCATCGGCCTGGCCTTCCGCATCCCGCGCGGATACCTGCGCGGCATCGAAGAGGGCACGCACTTCTATCAGTACCCCTCCATGGGATACTCCAGCATCAACGAGGTCTACGCGCCGATGGTCCTGCGCGAGCTGTCGTGCTTCCTCGAGGATCACGGCTACGAGGGCGCGGCGTTTCGCAATACCGGCGCGCGGATGGTGCGCTCGGACATTACCGGCAGCTACGACGAGTCACCGGACTTCGGTCGGCGCATCCGCTTCTCAGAGCCGGTGGCCCCGGATCGCCCTGCCCCGGACGTGATGTTTCAGTTCCGCATCGCCGCCTTCATCTGCGGCCTGGGGGAGATAGGTTACAGCAAGCTCTTCCTCACGCCCGAGTTCGGTCCCAGGCAGAGGTTCGCGTATGTGCTGACCGACGCGCCGCTGGAGCCCGACCCTCTCTTTGAGGGCGGCATCTGCGACCGCTGTATGCTATGCGTGAAGGAGTGTCCGGTCGGCGCGATCGGCGCAGACGACACGGTGAAGATCACCGTTGCCGGCCGCGAGCTTGAGTGGGGCCGGCTCGCGGAGTGGCAGTGCTTCCACGGTTACGCGGGCAGCAACAAGGAGACCAACCCCTTCCTGCCGCCTGACGCCTATGACGAGCTGCCCGACGGCGACGCGATCAG
>CBFDBV010000636.1:0-1867 GCA_965603135.1 uncultured bacterium | reverse complement strand
TGCAAGGTCGCGCCCTGAGGTGATGCGCATGGCGATGCGCGGGCGTCCCGCACAGGCGGGACGCAAAACGCGGATCGAGAGCGCAGTAACGTGCCACCATGCGCCGGCCGAGACCCGTCATCGCCGCACCTCCAGGGGCGCGGCCGGCTGGGAGGAATCACAGTGCCCAAGACCTACGACGAGATAAACGAGAAGATAAGGAACGGCGAAGTGGTGGTGGTGACGGCGGAGGAGATGGTGGAGGTGGTCGGAGAGCAGGGAGCCGCCGGCGCCGCCGAAAAGATAGACGTGGTGACCACCGGCACCTTCTCGCCGATGTGCTCGTCCGGGGCGTTCCTGAACTTCGGACATACCACGCCGCGGATCAGGGCGACCAAGGCCTGGCTGAACGACGTCCCCGCCTACGCCGGGCTGGCGGCGGTGGACCTCTACCTCGGCGCCACGGAGGTGGCGGAGGGTGATCCGCTCAACCGCGAGTTCCCCGGCGAGTTCGACTACGGTGGCGGACACGTCATCCATGATCTCATCGCGGGCAAGGACGTGCACCTGCGCGCGTCGGCGTATCCCACCGACTGCTACCCGCGGACGGAGCTGGAGAGCTGGGTCAACATCAAGGACCTCAACGAGTGCTACCTGTGCAACCCGCGCAACGCCTATCAGAACTACAACGTCGCGGTCAACCTGCGCGCGGACCGCGACATCTACACCTACATGGGCGTGGTCAAGCGCGACCTGGGCAGCGCGAACTACTGCTCCGCGGGCCGGCTCAGCCCGCTGCTCAATGACCCGTACTACCGAGCGACGGGCATCGGCACGCGGATATTCCTGGGCGGCGCGCCGGGGTACGTCTACTGGCAGGGCACCCAGCACGACCCGACCGGCGAGCGCACCGAGGGCGGAGTGCCCACCGGCGGCGCCGGCACCCTGGCGACCGTCGGCGATATGAAGCAGATGGACCCGCGCTACGCCGTCGGGGTGAGCATGCTCGGCTACGGCGTGTCTCTGGCGGTCGGCCTTGGGACCGCCATCCCGATACTCGACGAGGAGATGGCCGCCTTCTGCGGCGTGAGCGATGGCGACATCATCGCGCCCGTCGTTGACTACAGCCGCAACTACCCTCACAACGAGGGCGAGCCGCTGGGGCACGTCTCGTACGCCGAGCTGAAGAGCGGCAGCATCGAACTGCGCGGCAGGACGGTTCCGACCGCGCCGCTGTCCAGCTACGTTCGGGCGAAGGAGATCGCCGGGAAGCTGAAGGCCTGGATTGAGGCGGGGGACTTCCTGCTGACCGCGCCCGTGCAGCAGCTTCCCTCCCCGGCGGACAGCCCGGGCTTCAATATGCTCCATCATCGCCCGCCCGAAGAGGAGACAACCTCCCCAGCCGACCGGTTGCGGTCGGAGGGCAGCAGGCGCGCAGAGGAAGGAAGTGAGTGAAGTGGCTGAGCGCAGAATCGTGCTTCACTTCCCCAAGAGTCTCCTGGACCAGCCCGTGATCTCGACCACAGTTGAGCGCTACAAGCTGCGCTTCAACATCCTGCGGGCGGACATCACGCAGGACCAGGAGGGGCTGATGGTGCTGGGCCTTGAGGGCACCGAGCGGGACCTCGAGGACGCCATGGGGTGGATGCGAGAGCAGGGCGTTCAAGTTCAGCCTCTCGAGGCCGATGTGATACGCGACGAGGAACAGTGCACGCACTGCGGCGCCTGCATCAACATCTGTCCCACCGGAGCGCTGGCGATGGATGTGCAGACGCGCGAGGTGAGCTTCGAGCCTGACAAGTGCGTGGCCTGCGGGATATGCGTGCCGGTCTGCCCGCCGCGGGCTATGTCCATCAGCTTCTAACGGCGGGCAATGGGCAAACGGCAA
>CBFDBV010000635.1:0-1931 GCA_965603135.1 uncultured bacterium | reverse complement strand
TCATCGTCCGCATCGTTGACGCCCAGCGCGAAGCGCAGCCGCGTCCCGGGCTTGTGCTCGCCAGCCGCGCCGATGGCCTCCCAGGGCAGCGCCGCCTCCACCTGGTAGCCGCCCTCCACCACCTTCATCTTGACCTGCGCTCCGGCCAGAGGGCCCTCCCCGCTCCAGGTCGGCGTGTCCTCCGGCCCCAGTAGCAGGGCCATCTGCTTTCCGCCCACCCAGAACTCGATGGTGTCGGCCTCCCACCACTGATCCTGGCCCTCCTTGACCCACTGCGCCCTCTCGTCTCTGACCGTCGCCGCGAGATAGAGCCCCGCGGCGTCCCACGAGCAGCGCAGCTCGCCGCTCAGGTCCTCGGGCCCGTCAACCTTGCGGGCGTCGGCCACCATCTCCGGCGTCAGTTTGAAGGTCGGCTCGCCCGACCACTCGCCCAGGTCGCCGTCAATGGTCGGCGGCTGGGCGGCCTGCGGGATGACGATCTCCGGCACCTCCGCCGCTTCCGCGTCGGGCTGAGCCCACAGGTAGTCAATGCGCTTGTCCAGGACAGAGAGCGCGCCGCTCGCGGCGTCCAGCGCCACGCGAATCAGCTCGTTCTCGATGCGCCACTTGCCCGCATCTGTCTCCTCCACGATCGTCGCACCCCAGGCGATCGTCGCGACCGCCAGCAGCGCAAGTCCCGTCACAACGAGGCCCATCATTGCCGTCTTCATCACGTGATCCCTCTCATCTCTCTCGTGCCGCGCTCACTGCCCCAGCATCCGCGCGATGGCGTCGCGCTGCTCCAGCAGCACCTCCGGGTCCAGCGTGAACTCCGTCAGCGACTTCGCGACCGGCTCGCAGTCCGCGCGCGCCGACCACACATCGCCCTGCTTCTCCCCCAGCGCCCAGAGATACTCGTAGTCCTCCAGCCCATCACGCAGGTTCGCCAGCCGGATGCAGCCCATCGGCCCGTCGGGCAGCGGATAGAGCAGCATCCCGTCCCCGTGCAGCGCCGGCCAGCGCTCGCCGCCGGTGGTGATGCTCCACTTGAGTCGCGGGCCTTCGGCCAGGTCAATCGGCGCGTCGTTGTGTGGGCGGCCCCAGATGTTCAGGCCCCAGTAGAGGAACCCATCCATCTTCTGCTCGAAGGCCTGCCACCAGATGAGCCGCGCCTCGATGAGCGGGTCATCGGCCAGGAAGTTCGCATACGGGTGTCTCGGTCCACAGCACACATACGACCAGACCTGCAGCCCCTCGGCCCGGCATTGCTCGGCCTCCTCAAACCTATACACCGGGCTGACCGGGCAGTTCCAGTCAATGTTGAAGTCGCGCATGACCTCCGGGTCCTGGGGCAGCTTGGAGGTGGTCAGCGTCGGTATGCCCCAGCGCTCCCGGACCATCCTGAAGTACTCGCGGATGGCGTCGTTGTACTCCTCCCGGCGCTCGTCGAAGGTGTACACGTAGGCCTTGTCCGCGAGCCCACGGGCCTTGAGTTCCTTCACGTACGGATCGAGCCGCTCGATGATGCTCTGCTTGAACTCGGGGGTGTACACCTCCACCGGGCTGTTGCAGCGCCAGGGCCGGTCGCCGCGCGGCTCGACCATGTTCAGCACGTTGAAGGCGTTCAGCCCGCGGTCGTAGTAGTGCGCGATGTCCTCGATCGCCGGCGGCTCGGTGCGCGAGATGTCGTCGGGGTTGAGATGATGGGCCAGCACGAAGTCCCCGTACTTCCAGCGCAGCTCGCGCGTGACGTTCTCCTTGCCGTACACCCTCTCCAGGTATCCCTGCATCAGCGCGAAGGCCGTCTTCAGGTGACCCTGGGTCGGGACGGTGAAGTCGTACACCTCAACCTCCAACGGCACCACCGCGTCCTCGTTGCCCTCGGCTCTGATGGTCACCGAGCCGGCGTACTGGCCGGGCGGCGTGTCGGTCGGCACGTAGACCGTGACCCA
>CBFDBV010000634.1:0-1933 GCA_965603135.1 uncultured bacterium | reverse complement strand
GGCATGGTTGACGAGATATGCAGCGTGATCCGGGTGGTGGAGTGATGAGCACGGTCGTCGCCCGCGAGGCCTGGCCGGGCGTCATCGAGCACTACGCGGACTTCCTGCCGGTGTCCGACGCCACGCCGCGCGTGACCCTGTTGGAAGGCAACACCCCGCTGATTGAGAGCCTCAAGATCGCACCGCGCCTGGGCACGGGCGTCCGCCTCTTCTTCAAGTACGAGGGCCTCAACCCCACCGCCTCCTTCAAGGACCGCGGGATGACCGTGGCGATCTCCAAGGCTGTCGAGGAGGGCGCGCAGTGCACCATCTGCGCCTCGACCGGTAACACCTCCGCCTCGGCGGCGGCGTACTCGGCCCGCGCGGGCATAGACTCGGTCGTCCTGATCCCCCACGGCTACGTGGCGCTGGGCAAGCTGGCCCAGGCGCTGGCCTACGGCGCGCGCACCATCGCCGTGGACGGCGACTTCGACGACTGCCTGCGGCTGGTGCGGCAGATCGCGGAGACCTACCCGGTCGCGCTGGTCAACTCGCTCAACCCCTACCGCCTGGAGGGGCAGAAGACCGCGGCCTTCGAGATCTGCGATGTGCTGGGAGGGCCGCCGGAGTTCCACGCGCTGCCGGTGGGCAACGCCGGCAACATCACCTCCTACTGGATGGGTTACTGCGAGTATCACGAGGCGGGTCTCACCGACCGCCGCCCGCGGATGCTGGGCTTTCAGGCGGAGGGCTCGGCCCCGATTGTGCTCGGTCGCCGCGTGGACAAGCCTGAGACCATCGCCACCGCCATCCGCATCGGCAACCCCGCGCGCTGGCACGAGGCGCAGGCGGCCCTCGATGAAAGCGATGGGATCATCCGCGCCATCAGCGATGACGAGATCATCCAGGCATACCAGGAGCTGGCGAGCGAGGAGGGCATCTTCGTGGAGCCGGCGTCGGCGGCGTCCATCGCCGGGCTCAAGAAGCTGGGGGACGAGGGCTTCTTCGAGGGGCGCGAGTGCACCATCGCGGCCACTCTCACCGGACACGGCCTCAAGGACCCCGACCGGGCGGTCGAGGTGGCTCCTGAGCCGGAGCGAGCCCCCGCCGACATTGATGCCATCGTCGAGCTGCTGGGACTGTAACCAAGGGAGCCGAGGCGGCAGATGGACACCGGGCCTGAGAAGGTGGTAATGAGCACCGACCTGCCGGGCGCGATCAGCCGACGCCAGGGCAAGGTGCGCGACATCTACGAGTACCCCGACGGACTGCTCATTGTCGCCAGCGACCGCCTCTCCGCCTTCGACGTGGTGATGCCCACGGGCATCCCCGACAAGGGCAAGGTGCTCACCCAGGTCTCGCTGTTCTGGTTTGACAGGATGGCCGACATCGTCCCCAACCATCTCATCAGCGACCAGGTGGCGGACTTCCCAGCGGAGGTGCAGGACCACGGTGATGTCCTCGTGGGGCGGACGATGTGGGTGCGCAGGGCCGAGGTGATCCCCATCGAGTGCGTCGTGCGCGGCTATCTCGCGGGAGCCGGCTGGCGGGCATATCAGAAGGGCAAGCCTTACTGCGGCCACGAGCTGCCCGACGGACTCCAGGAGGCCAGCAAGCTGCCCGAGCCCATCTTCACGCCCACCACCAAGGCCGAAGAGGGCCACGACCTGGAGCTGACGCGCGAGCAGTGCTGCGAGATCTGCGATGCGGAGATCGTCGCCAGCATTGAGCAGACCTCCCTGAGCATATACGAATCTGCGGCCGAGCACGCGGCGCACCACGGCCTCATCCTGGCGGACACCAAGTTCGAGTTCGGCACCGTTGACGGCGACATGGTGCTCATTGACGAGGCGCTGACCCCTGACTCGTCCCGCTACTGGGAGGCCGAGCAGTGGGAGCCGGGCAAGCAGCCGGTCGGCTTCGACAAGCAGTACACGCGCGACTACCTGGACGG
>CBFDBV010000633.1:0-1940 GCA_965603135.1 uncultured bacterium | reverse complement strand
GCCTGCAACTGGCAGCGCATGACCGACAACTTCCTGGCTACGGGCGCCAACCCCGGCAGCGTGGACTGGTTCGACGACGAGGGGTGGGCGCAGATCACGGAGCACATGCGCATCGCGGCCTGGATCGCGAGGGAGGGTGGCCTTAAGGGCATCGTCTTCGATGCGGAGAGCTACTCCGAGTACCACCAGTGGATGTACACGGAGCAACCCGGGCGCGATGAGCACTCCTTCGAGGAGTACTGCGACAAGGCCCGCGAGCGCGGCCGGGAGGTGATGGGCGCCATCTGCGAGGGATACCCGGAGATCACCGTATTCACCTTCTTCGCCAACATCGTCAACGCCACCGCAGCCAAGCGCGCCGACCCCCGCACGGTGCTGCAGGGCCTCAGCTACGGGCTGTACACTCCGTTCATTGACGGCTGGCTGGACGTGCTGCCGCCGACGGCAACCCTCATTGACGGGTGCGAGCGCGCTTACCACTTCAACGATGTGGACGACTTCCTCAACGCCGCGCAGTTCATCCGGTCAGACGCCCAGACGCTGGTGTCCCCTGAGAACCGCGCCAGATACCGCGCCCAGGTGCAGGTCGGCTTCGGCATCTATCTGGACGCCCACGCCAACCCGCCGGGCTCCAAGTACTACATAGACCCCGGCGATCAGACCCCCACCCAGCGTCTGGGGCGGAACATCACCAGCGCCCTGCGCGTGTGCGACGAGTACGTGTGGAGTTGGGGTGAGAAGTGGCACTGGTGGCCGTGCAAGCGCTGGCCGGAAAACGACAAGCCGTGGGAACTGGCGCTGCCGGGCATCACCGACGCCCTGAACTGGGCCCGCGACCCGCAGGGCTACGGGCTGCTACGAGTAGCGGAGATGGAGCGCGCCGGGACGCTGGTTGAGCTGGCGCGCAACGGCGACTTCGGGTCGGAGACGGCGGCCACGCCCGATGGCGGCCAGGAGGACTGGCAGCAGGAGGGCGCGCCCGCCGGCTGGCACACCTGGCAGGTCCCCGAGCCACAGGGCGTGTTCGCGTGGGACCGCGAGGTGGGGGCGATCGCCCCTGGCTCGGCGCGCATGACGGGTGTGTCGAACGGCTGCTTCATCCAGGTCTACGACGCTCAGCCGGGCGAGCGCTACTTCGTGCGGGCGGTCGTGCGCCAGCACGGCCGCGGCTGGCCGCAGATACGCGTGCGCTGGCAGACACCCGAAGGGCGATGGACGCTCCAGGAACTCGACCCCATCCTGACGCCCGAGCCCTCGGACGACGAGTGGAAGACCATCGCGGGCGTCGCAACCGTTCCCGAGGCCGTCGGCAAGCTGGTGATCCTGCTGGGGGTGAAGAGCCAGGCATCTGAGGAGGACATCGTCTGCTTCGATGACGTGAGCCTGGTGAAGCTGCAGTAGCGGGCACCGGCCTGGCGAACCGGCGCTCCGTACGGCACGGCCTACTCGGGCCGGAAGTCGGGAACCTCGACGGCCTCGCCGCCGCTCTCGGCCGAGAGGTGCGCGCACAGGCCCGGCGCCGAGTAGTCTAACCCCCGATACACGTCAATGACCGGCGCCGTGTCATCCAGGATGCAGCGCACGAAGTCGTTGCACATATAGTACTCCGAGGTCCCGTGCCCGCCGGCGGTGGCCTCCGGCGGCGCCTTGGCGTGTGCGGCGGTCATCGGCAGCTCGATCGGGGCACTGAGGTTGGGGAGCTGCTCGGTGTACACATGGTGGTTACCGGGCCTGCCTCCGCGCGGGCTTTCCAGATAGCCCTCGGTCCCGTAGATGACGAAGAAGTGCATGGACGGGTGCCGCGCCACGCAGAAGCCGGTCAGCACCTTGATGACCGCCCCACTCTCAGTCTGGAAGATGCCCACCTCCATGTCAATGGTGTCCCACTCGGCCCCGATGTTGCTGCCCGTGTGCAGGCCGCAGGCGCTGGTGATGCGCGT
>CBFDBV010000632.1:0-1951 GCA_965603135.1 uncultured bacterium | reverse complement strand
ACCATCCGGGCACCATCTACAAGGCGTGGACCTACACGCCCGTGTCCTACGCAGGGTACTCGGTCTACCACGCGCCCGGCGTGGGTGAGCAGGAGTTCCTGGCCGACATCCGCGACAAGCTCTGGGATGCCAACCTGTACCTGTTCTCATCCCACATATTCTACCACCTGTTCACCCACGAGAACCTGGCGACCTATCAGTACCCCATCACGCCTGTCGAACTCGACTGGGGCGTCATCATCGGCAAAGAGCGGATCATCACGCTGCGATCTGGCAGGTTCCGCTGGCCGCAGGGGCGAACCGGTGAGCTGCTGATCTTCGACGAGCAGCAGCGCATCGCCGAACGCAAGCCGGTGCAAGCCGGCCCTGAGGGCTTCATCGAGGTGCGGCTTGGCGAGGGCCAGGCCGCCGTTATCGTCAAGGACTGACGCCGGCGTGCGAGCGCATCGTCGCTGAAAGGACGTGTCACTATGACACGAGCAGCTTTGCTGCTGGTATTGCTGATGGCTTGCGGGATGGTGTGGGCGCAAGAGACAGTCGTGTGGGTCGCGTCGCCGTGGGAGCACGTGCTGAAGAGCACCGAGCCGGGGGAGGAGCGGGCGGTGGCGATAAAGGCCGGGGCAAACGAGTACGAGCCCTTGCGCATCATCGTGCATGCGGGAGAGAGGGCGCTCGCCGATGTCAACGTCACCGCGTCCGCTCTTGCCGGCGCCGCCGGCACGATTCCCGCCGAGAACATCACGCTCTTCCGCGAGCACTACCTGCACGTATTCGAGCCGAGCCTCCGCTCCACCGCACCCACGGGCTGGTATCCCGACGCGCTGATACCGTTCGTGAATCCCGAGGACGGCTCGGCACTCAGCGGCGCAAAGTACGACGCTGTGCCGTTCGACGTGGAGGCCGGCGCGAATCAGGGCATCTGGGCCGACGTCTACGTGCCGGCGGACGCGGCTCCGGGGCAGTACACCGGCACGGTCACGGTGACCGCAGGCGGGCAGACGCTCGCGGAGGTGCCGGTGACGCTCACCGTCTGGGGCTTCGCTCTCCCCGACACCATCGCCATGCGCTCGAACTTCGGCGCGCTGGGAGGCCGGGTGGCGAAGAAGCTGGGGATGGATGCCGGCTCCGAGGAGTTCGCGGAGATAGAGGACCTCTACATTGACACGCTGCTCGGGCACCGCTGCATCCCCAGCTCGCTGGGGAGCGTCTGGCCCAAGTGGAGCCAGGAGGAGGGGATTGATGACAGCGAGACCGGCGAGCGCCTGCGGATGATGGTCGAGGACCGGCACGTGAACTCCCTGCGCCTCCCCTTCAGCTACCGAAGCGAGCCGGAGAAGTGCAAGCAGTACCTGGGTGACTTGGCGGCGTACCTGCGCGAGCGCGGCTGGCTGGACCTGGCGTACATCTATATGAAAGATGAACCGAACAACGCCGAGGACTATGAGGTCGTGCGCCAGCAGGGCGCGCTGATCCGCGAGGCCGACCCGGGCATCAAGCGTATGTGCACCGAGCAGACCATCACCTCCAACGAGGAGTGGGGCGACCTCTATGGCGCGGTGGACATCTGGTGTCCGCTGTGGGGGATTTGGGACGAGCAGACCGCGCAGGAGCGGCTGGCGCTGGGCGAGCAGTTGTGGAGCTACACGGCGCTCTGCCAGCGTGATGAGAAGAACCCGTTCTGGGAGATTGACTACCCGCCGGTGGTGTTCCGCTCGCCCTTCTGGGTGAGCTGGCACTACGACGTGACGGGCTTCCTCTACTGGTCGAGCGTCTACTGGGGCGACTACGAGGACATCTGGGCGAAGCCGCACTTCCGGGACAAGTACTGGGGCGAGGGGATGCTGCTCTATCCGGGCCAGGAGGCGGGCATCCGCGGGCCGGCGCCGTCAATTCGGCTCAAGCTCGTCCGCGAGGCGATGGAGGACTTCGAGTATATGACGCTCGCGGCGGA
>CBFDBV010000631.1:0-1964 GCA_965603135.1 uncultured bacterium | reverse complement strand
TGGCGCTGGCCGCGCCGCTGTGCAAGTACGTCGAGCTGGTCACGCGCCCCGAGCGCATCCCCCAGGCCGTGCACGAGGCCTTCGCCGCCGCCACCAGCGGTCGCCCGGGGCCGACGCACCTGACGATCCCCACCGATGTACTCAGCCGCGAGGTGGATGAGATGACGCCGGCCCCGCGCCTGGGTGACCGGGCCGAGGCCGTCAACGTGGCGGCTGCGGACCAGAGCGACCTGGTGAGAGCTGCACGGCTCATCGCCGAGGCGACCCACCCGCTGATCGTGGCTGGCAGCGGAGTCTTCTACGCCGGCGGGGGTGCAGAGCTGCTCAAGTTCGCCAAGCTGGCGGGCGCGCCCGTGGTGACCCCGATCTGGGACCGGGGCGTGGTGAACCAGCGGCACGAGATGTTCATGGGCGTCATCGGGGCCGCCAGCGGCGAGCCGGCGCTGCTTGCGGACGCCGACCTGCTGGTCCTCGCGGGCACGGCCGTGGACTACCGCACGCGCTACCTCGACTCGCCGCCGCTCAGGAATGACCTGAAGGTCGTGCGCATTGATGTTGACCCAGGCCAGCTTCACCAGGCCGTCGAGCCGGATGTGGCTCTGCTCGGCGATCCGGGGAGTGTCTTCTATCAGCTCAGCCCCACCTACAATACCTGCGCCCGGGACGATGAGGGCAATCCGCCGCCGGCTCATGAGCAGTGGCTGGAGCAGGCGAAGCGGATGCACACAGAGTTCTACGGCGCCTGGGACAAGCGCCCCCAAGCGCCTGCGGGGGCGATGATCGGCTTCGACCTTGTGCGCGAGCTTGCCAAGGTCATCACGGAGGACACTATCTTCCTCATTGACGGCGGCAACATCGGGCAGTGGGCGCATATGATGCTCTGCCGCGACCGCTATCCGTCGAGCTGGCCGACGTGCGGGGCCAGCGGCGTGGTCGGCTGGGGCGTGCCCGGCGCGCTGGCGGCGAAGGCGACCTACCCCGACCGCCCGGTGCTGCTGCTCTCCGGGGACGGTTCCATCACCTTCGGCATCGCGGAGTTCCAGAGTGCCGCGCGGCAGGGCCTGCCGTTCGTGTGCGTGCTTGCCAACGACTCGGCCTGGGGCATCGTGGTCAGCGGCCAGCGCGAGAGCGGAGGCCCGCTGGTGGCGAGCGAGCTGGGGGTCTGCGACTTCGTGCGCGTGGTCGAGGGCTTCGGTGGCCGGGGCGTGCGCGTGCAAAGTCCCGAGGAGATACCGCAGGCGGTCACTGAGGGCTTCGAGTCCGGCGTCCCGACGCTCGTGGAGGTTCCCCTGGCCGTGCTCGGCCCTGCGGATTGCCGGTGAGGTCAGTTCGGCGATCGCCGACTGCAATGCGCGGCCAGCCCTGCGGGCTTGCAGCGCTGGAGTTCGGGCTGTATAATGAGGTAACAATAAGGCATCGTCCGCAACATCACACCGCACCAACAGGAGCGCTACCATGGCCGTCCGCCGCAAGCTCGCCCGCAGGCCGCCCGAGAGCACCCCGACTCAACCCCTCCACTACCAGGAAGTGCTCGAGAGATTCCTCGCCAGCAAAGACAGCCCGAACACGCGCGCTCTCTACCGCCGCTCGGTCGAGGACTTCTTCGGCCGCCTGGGCCTCACGGACGTCACCGCCCTGGGCGGCGATGACATCATCCGTTACAACGAGGCGCTGATGATGCTGCGCGAGGCGCACGAGCGCGGCGAGCCCGGCGGACTGGCCCCCGACACCATCCGCACCCGCATCTACGCCGTGCGCTCCTTCCTGCGCTTTGCCTACGCCTACGGGATCACGCCGAATATGCCGCCCGAGCGCGTCGCCGAGTTCCTGACCGTCCCCAGCGCGCGCGAGCTGACTCAGAAGGACATCCTGGACCGGGACGAGGCCGATGCGCTGCTGCGTGCCGCCTGGGAGGAGCCGCGCGACCGCTGCCTGATACTGCTGATGCTTCAGAGCGGCCTGCG
>CBFDBV010000630.1:0-1964 GCA_965603135.1 uncultured bacterium | reverse complement strand
CGCAGCCAGATGACGAGATCCTCGCCGCCGCGCTCCCGGCCCGTCATCACCGCAACCCGACGCCCCGGCACGGTTACACGCGCGTCGCCGTCCCAGCCCTCGATCACCAGCGCCGGATTGATGATCGGCGCGCCCTCCTCCGGCACGATGGTCAGGCGGCAGGCGCGTGTGCTCGCTGAAGCACGCACGAGATACGCGCGCTGCATCCGATCGTAGCCCCTGAAGCTCACGCCCTTCCCCTCGATGCTCACTTCCCCGGGATGCAGCCAGCACTTCACGACCTCGCGCAGCCGCGCGTTCCCCGGCGCAATCCCGATCAGCCACGCCCAGACGCGGTGGTCCTCCTCGCGCACCTCCGGGTCGCTGACGATGTTGACCAAGTTGCTGTGCGTCGGGCGGTGGAAGTCGGCGGGGTCATCGAGCCACGTGGTGCGGATCCCATGACTGATCGGCCAGTGCAGGTAGCAGTTGAACAGGCCGGGCTTGTCCAGGTAGGGCTCCGCCCAGACCTTGATCTGAGTACTGTCGTCCGCGGTCGCCTGGAAGGGGTTGGGCTGGTCGCGCATGTTCACCCGCGCGATGCAGTCCGGCCACGAGCCGACCGAGAAGCGCGGGCAGGGCCAGACCGGCCGCGCCGTGTCGCCGGCCGTGCTCATAAACGTGACCGCCTGCGGCTGGACCGCCTGCCAGGGCTGCGCGCCGGGGCGGTTGAGGATGATGAACTCCTGGTTCTCGTGCCAGGCCCAACCGCTGATCCAGGCGACGAGCTTGCGCGTCCCGATGGCGTCGGGGTAGAGGTAGAAGTACTCGTCGGCCCACTCGTCCTTGATGATCTTGCAGTGCAGGTCGGTGAGCGCGTAGCGCCAGTGCACCACCACGCGCGCCGGGCTGCTCTCGACGATGCGCACCCGCGAGTACCGGCAGTGCTTGTCCATGATCGGCTCGACGCAGCCAACCGCGCCGTAGTAATCCGGCTCGGCCTCTAGCCACTCGTAGGTCAGCCAGGCGTTGGGAAAGGCCCAGCAGGGCACATACGAGGTGCCGCGCCAGAACACGAAGCGGTAGGGCTGGCCCGGGAAGTCCACCACCACATCGTGCTGCTTCATCCCGCGCCAGAGGTCCGCCCAGGGCACGGTCTCGGCCAGGTTGACGTACACCGGCGCCGGGTGACTGAGCGAGGTGTACCTGGCGCCAAAGCGGGGCGTGCGCCGACCGAGGCGAATGTGCACCTGTTGCTGGTGCTCTGCGATGACCCTGTCGGCCGACGCTGCCGCGAGGTGGAGTTCGTACTCGCCTCTCCTCAGCTTCCCGCACGGGATGCTAAAGCGCCCGACACAGCCGACGTTCTCCGTGGCGAAGGTCTCCTGGAGGACCGCGTGAGTGCCGCCGCGGGTCCGGTCCAGCCGACCTCGGACGACGATGTCTCGCTGCTCGCCCACCGGTACCGCGAAGCCGATCCGCAGTTGGCCGCCCTCCTCGACCAGGGTGTGCCACGTCGGCAGCAGGCCGAAGCCCTCATCCACCGCCAGCGGCTCGGGTTGGGCGGTGACCTCGAAGAGACCGCCGATGGCATCCTCGGTCACGCGACTCTCGCGGCTCGCCTGGACCTCGCCGAACTGCACCAGCTCGAAGCGGCCGCCCCCCGCCGCGGAGACAGGCAACCAGTACGCGCGCATCTGCTGGTTGCCGCGCAGCCACCAGGCCCGCTCGCGCCAGAGTTCAGCGCCCGTCTCATCGCGCAGGACGATGTCCATCGGCCCGGGGTGCATAGTGGGCCCGTGGGCCTCGATGACGCACAGCCGCTCCAGGCATCTCTCGCCGACGCGGAAGCTGGGCTTGGGGAACGCCTCGATGAAGTACTCGCCGGTAGCCTGCTCGCCCTGCCCGAAGAGGTCGCGGTCCACCGGAATCGGGTAGCTGCTCTTGGGGAGGGTGTCAATGTACCGCTGGCCGATGGGGATGGA
>CBFDBV010000629.1:0-1981 GCA_965603135.1 uncultured bacterium | reverse complement strand
TGCTGGGCCCGACCGACTACGGCACCGAGTTCGGCGTCTACGAGTTCCTGGAGCGCTACGTGGGCGTACGCTGGCTGCTGCCCGGGCCCGACGGGACCGACGTGCCCGAGCAGGCGACCATGCAGGTGCCCACTGAGCCGGTGCGCGAGGAGCCGGCCTTCTTCTCGCGCCTGTTCAGCGGCCTGCGCGGCGGGGCTCAAGGGACCTGGGCCCGCCGCAACCGTATGCACGGGCGCGTCCAGTTCCATCACAACCTCATCCTCCTCTTCCCGCCAGAGCAGTACACAGAGACTCATCCCGAGTTCTTCCCGATCCGCAATGGCGAGCGCCTGCTCCCGGAGAAAGGCAGTCACGGCTGGCAGCCCTGCTTGACCGCCCCCGGCATCGTCGAGGAGGCGATCAGCAACATCATCGCCTACTTCGACGAGCACCCGGACGTGCCGTCCTACTCGCTCGGCGTCAACGACTCCAGCGGCCACTGCGAGTGCGAGACTTGCAGGGCGCTGGACCCGGGGCGCAAGAACCTGATCGGCCGCGACCACCTCTCGGACAGGTACTTCACCTGGGCCAACGCGGTGGTGGAGGGCGTGCTCAAAGTCCACCCCGACAAGTACTTCGGCTGCCTGGCTTACAGCGAGATCTTCGAGCCACCCGACCGTGTCCAGGTACACGAGCGCATCATCCCGTATATGACCTACGACCGGATGAAGTGGGTCCACGAGGGCCTGCGCGCTGAGGGCGAGGAGCTGACGCGCAACTGGGCCGCGATGTCCCCCACGCTTGCCTGGTACGATTACATCTACGGCACGCCGTACTGCCTGCCGCGCGTCTGGTTCCATCACATGGCCGATTACTACCGCTTCGGCCACGACAACGGCGTCCGCTGCCTCTACGCCGAGGCCTATCCCAACTGGGGCGAGGGACCAAAGCTCTACGTCTCGCTCAAGCTCCAGTGGGACCCCTACCGCGACGTGGACGAGTTGCTGGACGAGTGGTACGAGCGCTGCGTCGGCCCCGAGGCGGCTCCCTCCCTCAAGGCGTACTACGCTCACTGGGAGGACTTCTGGACCCGCCGCATACTCGACTCGGCCTGGTTTACCGAGGGCGGGCAGTACCTGCGCTTCTCCACCGCCGACTACCTGGCCGACATCGAGCTTGAAGAGATTGCCGAGAGCCGCCGGCTTCTTGAGGCCACGGTCGCTGCGACGCAGACCGACAAGCAGCGCGCGCGCGCGGAGCTTCTCCTGCGGGCCTTCGAGTACTATGAGGCCTCCGCCCTCGCCTACCCCGGCACCGACGTCGCCAGCAAGCCGGTGGACTCCGAGGAGAGCGCCCTGGCCGTCATCGAGGACGGAGGCCAGCGCATAGCAATGTCCGTCAAGCGTCGCCAGCTCGCCCTGGAGGAGTTCGCCGACCATCCCGTCCTCGTTCACCCCATCAGCATCAGCCGAAGTGCCGCCCTCAGTGGCGCGGGATGGGGGGCGACCTCCCTGTGGCAGGTGTACGATTGGGTGGAGCGCAGCGCGGCCGTGCGGTCGCGCATCCAGGAGCTTGCCGACACCGCGGAGAGCAGCCTGGTCCGCGACCAGGCCCAGACCATCCTCAAGGTGGTCGCGGGCACGGATGCCGCCCTCAACCCCGATCCCTCATTCGAGGAGGCCGGGTCCTGGAGCACCTGGGTCAAGTGGGGCGTCGGCTCGATGGGCACGACGGACGAGGCGGCTCACACGGGCGACTTCAGCATGCTCTGCGACGGAATGAAGCGCGGCGGCCCGCATCAGGGCCTGCCCTTCGAGCCCGGCAGGTATGCCGCCGTCTGCTTCGTGCACACGCCCGAGGGCCAGGAGACCTCCGGCACCGTGGAGCTTTCCATCACGCCGCGCGACCCCAACAACGCCAACCTGGCCGCCACCAGCACGACCATCGTTCCCCAGCCGGGCCGCTGGCAGGCCCTTGCCACCGGCGGCGAGATCCCCGCTCA
>CBFDBV010000628.1:0-2006 GCA_965603135.1 uncultured bacterium | reverse complement strand
TGGCGTAGGTGGATATCGCAAGCAGATTCGCCAGCAGGACGATCCACACGGGGAAGCTCACGTAGCTCTCCATCTCTCCTATGTGTCACCACCCATCCGGATCAGCACCGGTCACCAGGCACCTTTGAGTATTCGCCCCGGCAATCGGGCTGACCTCAGCAGTAAGGCCGTAATCGCCCACAGGATTTTGTCAGACAACGAGGAACTGAAAGGCGATGCCGTCGGCGAGATGTTCTCATGAGGAGGACTGCAACTTGCCAACCACGCTCACCTTCATCGGCACCGGCTCCTGCACCCCGCCGCCGGGCAACGAGACCGCCTGCTTCCTGCTCAACGGCCACGCGCTGGTGGACACCGGCTGGTGCGCCGCGCTGAGCATGACCCGCTGCGGCCACGATGCCACGCAACTCGACCACCTCTTCATCACCCACTGCCATCACGATCATTACATGGGCCTGGCGAGCATCTTCTTCTACCGGCGCATGCAGCGCAAACGGATGCCCGAGAACGCGCCGGAGCTGAAGGTCATCGGCCCGGCCGAGGACATCGAGCGGGTCGTGGAGCTGGCGCGCGCGTATCTTCAGGTGGACCGCTTCGAGGCGGTGCAGACCACCCCGGAGGTCTACCCGCTCGAGCCGGGCGACGAGTTCCAGGCCGGCGAGTTGACCGTGAGGACAGCGCCCACGCACCACCCCGTCCAGGGGCTGGCGTACCGCTTCATTGACACCAACACCGGCGTGGAGATCGGCATCTCCGGCGACACGGCCTATCACCCGCCGCTGGCCGAGCATTTCCGCGGGGTGGACATCCTCATCTACGAGGCCTCCGCCGGCCTGGGCGATCCCCAGGTCGGGCCTGAGGGCGGTCATTCAGGCGTGCGGCAGTCGGCAAGGATCGCGCGTGATGCCGCGGCGAAGCGCCTGTACATCGTCCACACGAACGCGAGCCTGAAGCACGACATCCTGGCCGCCGCCCGGGAGATATTTCCGGAGACCCACTGGCCCGAGCCGGGGATGGTGCTGGTACTCGAGGGGGATGGGGGATAGGGAAGGGGGAATAGGGAACGGCAGAGGCGGCAGGTGAGACGGGGGAAACGACATTGGCGTCGCCACCTGCCGGCGGCTAGGCGTTCGCCGTTCCCGATTCCCGGTTGCCGATTGCCGATTGCCGATCATGATGACCACGCGCGAGAGGTTCCTGGCGGTCGTCAACTTCGAGCAGGCGGACTACGTGCCCTACTGGTACGCGCCGGGCATCGGCATCGCTCACCGCGAGACCGTCGTCCGCTGGCAGGCCGAGGAGGGCTATCCGAGCGACTACGACTCCCTGGTCGAGTTCTGGGGCGCGGAGAAGTACCACACCATCGGCCTCCACACCGGCTTCATGCCGGACTTCCCCGTCGAGCGGACCGATCTGGGCGATGGCTACGTGCTGGTCCGCCAGCACAAGGCTGAGACGCGGGAGCTGGCCGACAACCTCGACCACTACATGATGCCGCAGTTCCAGACGTATATGTTCGAGGACCGGCGCGACTGGGAGGAGCACATGAAGCCGCGCTTGGACCCCGCCCATCCCGACCGCGGCCGGCCGCAGGTCCCCGCCACTCAGCCCGATGAGCCTGTCCTGGTGAGCTGCCCCAGCTACTGGGGTCGGCTGCGCAGTTGGTTCGGCGTGGACCGCATCAGCTATCTCATGCGCGACGATCCGGCGCTCATCCACGAGATCAACCGCGCTTTCACCGACCTGTTCATCGAGCAGGCGTCGTGGGTCGCTGAGCGCATCCAGATAGACGCCATCGGCGGCTGGGAGGACATGTGCTACCGCGGCGGGATGATGATCTCGCCGGAGGCCTTCGCGGAGTTCTGCGCGCCGTACTACCGGGAGGTGGCGGACTTCGCGCGGCGCATCGGCGCGGCGGTGGTGGACATTGACTGCGACGGGGACGTGAGCGAGTTCGCGCACTGCCTGTGGGAGGCGGGCGTGAACATGTGCCACGCCTTTGAGCC
>CBFDBV010000627.1:0-2008 GCA_965603135.1 uncultured bacterium | reverse complement strand
GACGGCGAAGGTGGGGCAGGAGTACCAGTACGAGGTCAAGAGCCTGCGGTCGCTCAACGACGTGCAGCATCACTACGAGGACCCGGGCAACCAGTTCTGGGACATCGAGGAGAACAAGTTCGCGCTGGCCGAGGGCCCCGGGTGGCTGAAGATGGACGAGGCGACGGGAGTCCTCTCAGGAACTCCCGCCGCCGGTGATGTCGGTGCCGTGAAGGTCAGGATCGAGGTCACGAATCAGTTCGAGGGCCGGGCGGAGCAGGAGTTTAAGTTGGCCGTGAACGGCTAGACGCACAGGAGCCACAGCACTGGCGGTGGAGGCCTGCGGTCATCAGCGCTTCAACCGCTTGTAGAAGGTGCTCCTGTGCCCGATGCGCCAGACACGCACAAGGCGAGCCTTGTCGTCCAGGGAATACGCGCCTCGATACGCGCCTGCCCGGAAACGCCGAAGACCCTTCGGGCCGCCTCGCAGCAGCGCGGTGTCGCGTCCCTTGGGCTCTTGGGCGAGGCCGTGTATGGCGCGCGCGATCCGCTTCTGAGCCTCCGCCGGCAGTGCACGCAGGTCTCTCTCAGCGCGGGGCATAAGCTCCACGCGATAGCTCACAGCCCCAGGCGCTCCTTGACCTGCTCCCAGGGAATGGGCTTGCCGCCCTGGGCCATTGCCTCTTCGGTCGCCTCAATCAGGCCCTCGTCCACGGCGGCCTCGTATTCCCTCTCGATTGCCTCGAGGCCCCTCAGAAGGCACAGCCGCAGTACGTCAGAGCGCGTGACGTTCGGCAGGATTGCCAGCTCTGGCGCAGGTGTGTCACTCAGTAGCTCGCACAAGGCCTCGGCGCGGCTCAGCATAGCACGGGGCAGCCGCAGGTTGACAGGTCGCAAGGCCTCCCTCGCTCGTGGCATCCGCTCCGCCTCCTTCTGTTTCATAGTGCCCCGATTGTATCCTACATAGGTTGCGCTGTCAACTGCCGCCGCCGCTGGCCGTTTTCAGCGAAGCTCCGGTCTACAGACCTGCCGGCAGGATCTCGGCCAGCTCCACCGGCGCGCAGCCGCGCGCCACCGATTCGTATCCCGCCAGCGAGATCGCCAGGCTCTTGACGCCCTCCTCGTAAGGCACGCTCACCTCGCCGTCGCCCGCGACTGCGGAGACGAACTCCTCGAGCACAGCGTTCGCCCAGTCGCCCGGCGCCTCCATCGCGCCCTCGCCCTCGTCGGTGGCCCAGCTTGCGTTGGCGCTATCAATGGTGATGAGCGCGCCCTCGGCGACCACCTTGAAGCCGTTGTCCCAGCTCACCTGGGGCACGAGCGAGCAGCTAAGCGTGCCCATCGCGCCGCTCTCGTACTCCATTATCAGCGCGGTGGTGTCGGGGATCTCGAAGCCCTCCTTGTGCGCCACCAGCCCCTCGGGCTCCTGGTAGTCAGGCGGCGGGGTCCAGTCATGGACGGTGGAGGTCCTGCCGATGACGGTCTTCACGTCGCCGGCGAGGAACCGGCCCAGGTCCAGCATATGCGTGGCCTGCTCCACGAGCTGGCCGCCGCCCATCTCCATCTTCGTCCACCAGCCCTTGTTGGGCAGGCCGGGCATGTAGTAGTGGGCCTGCACCATCGCGACCTTGCGGTCCTGGAGCATCGCCTGGACGTGCTTGATGGGCTCGGCGAGGCGGAACATGTAGCCGACCTGCGCGATGATGCCATGCTCGCGGACCGCGCTGAGCACCCGCCCGGCCATCTCCATGCTGATGGCGACGGGCTTCTCGACGAAGAAGTGGATGCCGCGCTTTGCGGCCTCCTCCTCGATGTCGCCGTGCGCGAAGGGCGGGGTGCAGATGACGATGGCGTCAGGCGTCTCCTTGTCGTACATCTTCACGAAGCTCTCGTACGGCGTGCCGCCGTACTTCTCGGCAGCCTCCTGCGCGCGGTCCAGCAGGACATCGCAGGTCGCGACGATCTCCATCTCGTCGCTTTTCTGCGCGCAGCCAAGATGCCGGTTCGCAATGCCTCCGGTTCCGACGAA
>CBFDBV010000626.1:0-2013 GCA_965603135.1 uncultured bacterium | reverse complement strand
GCTTCACTACGCCCACCGGCTGGCCGGTCGGCTACTGGGAGCGCGAGCAGCGCTATCACCTGGAGAACTTCCTGGAGGCCCTCGATTCACCCGGCGAGTGGTACCTCGACCGAACCACCGGCCTCCTGCACTACTGGCCGCTCCCCGGCGAGGACATCACGAAAGCCGAGGTCGTCGCGCCGGTCCTCGAAGAGTTGGTGATCTTCGAGGGCAATCCCGAACAGGAGCAGTATGTTGAGCACCTCGTTCTGCGCGGCCTCAGCTTCCAGCACGCCGGGTGGTCGGTTGAGCCGGGCGCGCACACCGACCAGCAGGCGGCCGTCTGGCTAAAGGGGGCATTGACCGCACGCGGGGTGCGGCACCTCCGCATCGAGGACTGCGAGATAGCGCACGTGGGCCAGTACGGCATCTGGCTGGCAGCCGGCTGCACCGACAACCTCATCGCCCGCTGCGAGGTCCACGACCTGGGTGGCGGTGGCGTCAAGCTCGGCGAGACCCGCGAGGCGAAAACCGCCAACCTCGACACGCAACGCAACGTCGTTGACAACTGCTTCATCCACGACGGCGGCCACGTCTTCCGCGCGGGCGTGGGAGTCTGGATCGGCCGCAGCAGTCACAACCAGGTCACCCACAACGAGATCTGCGACTTCGATTACACCGGCGTCTCCGTGGGCTGGAGTTGGGGCTACGCCGCCAGCACCGCCAACCACAACGCAATCGAATACAACCACATCCATCACATCGGCCGCGGCGTGCTCAGCGACATGGGCGGCATTTACACCCTCGGCGTCTCACCCGGCACCACGCTCCGGCACAATCTCATCCATGACATCTACTCGTACAGCTACGGCGGCTGGGGCCTGTACACCGACGAGGGCAGCAGCGAGATACTGCTTGAGGGCAACGTGGTCCACGACACCAAGACCGGCGGCTTCCATCAGCACTACGGGCGGGAGAACGTGGTGCGCAACAACATCCTCGCCTTTGCAGTGACCGCGCAGCTTCAACGCTCACGCGAGGAAGACCACCTGTCCTTCGACTTCCAGCGCAACATCGTGTGCTGCAACAATGGCTTGATGCTCGGAGGCAACTGGGGCAACGGCAACTACGCGATTGACAATAACCTGTACTGGGACACCTCAGGCGAGGATGCCGATTTCTCCGGCTACTACTTCGACGCGTGGCAGGCGCTGGGGCGTGATGAGAACTCGCGGTTCGACGATCCCCTGTTCGCGAATGCGCAGGCGCGGGATTTCACGCTGAAGCCGGGCTCGCCGGCATTCGATTTGGGCTTCGAGCTGATTGACGTGAGCGAGATCGGCCTCTACGGAGATGCCGCGTGGGTGCAGGCGCCGCTGAAGATCGTCCGGCCGCAGATTGACATTCCGCCGCTGCCCAGGCCTGGGCCGATCGTGGACGATTTCGAGAAGACGGCCGTCGGCGAGCCCCCGGCGCTGGCCCGAGTGTCCGGCGAGGAGCAGGGGGCCTCGATCCGCGTCACCGGCGAGACCGCCGCGACCGGCCAACACAGCCTCAAGTTCACGGATGTCCCCGGCCTGAAGCACATCTGGCAGCCGCATATGTACTATCAGCCGCACTTCAGGAAGGGGACGACGCACCTGAGCTTCCGGGTGCGCCTGGAGGAGGGGGCGATCCTCTGGCACGAGTGGCGCGATGCGGCCCAGCCGTACCGGGTAGGGCCATCGCTGACCATCACGGCAGACGGCAAGCTGCGCGCGGCGGGTGAGGAGCTGCTGGTCGTTCCGCGCGGCGTCTGGGTAAGGGTCGAGATAACGTGCGCGGTGGGCAGGGATGCGACCGGCTCCTACGACCTGACGGTCACGCTTCCCGGCGAGGCGCCCAGCAAGTTCGAGGGGCTGGCCTGCCGGGCGGCGGATTTCCGCAGGCTGGAGTGGCTGGGCTTTGTCAGCCACGCGGACGCGGCCACGGTCCTCTACCTGGACGACCTGCGGCTGACGAATGACCGCTACTGAGCAAGCATAGACGATCATC
>CBFDBV010000625.1:0-2017 GCA_965603135.1 uncultured bacterium | reverse complement strand
GAAGATGCCGGCTGCGCCGCAGCGGTCATCAAGAGCTACTTCCAGTACGAGCTGGGGCGACATTCGCCCACGCCCCGCTTCCGGGTCATCCGCCATGACCTCGGCAAGCACAGGGCCTTCACGCTCTACTCGTACGAGCAGGCGAATGTGGCGGGGCTCGATGAGTTCTGCGAGGAGATCGCGCGGGCCAAAGAGGCCTGCGATATGCCCATCTTTGCCAGCCTCAACTGCAACACCGAGGAGCGCTGGGCGGAAGGCGCGCGATGCGTCGCCCAGGCCGGCGCCGACTCCATCGAGTTGAACGCCTCCTGCCCGCATGGGACGCACATGATGGCGCACCTCCCCCTCGCCGAGGTGATGGCGAACGCGGTCGAGATCACTAAGTCGGCCTGCGACCTCCCCATTATCCCCAAGGTCACCCCGCAGCTCGACAACCCGGCGGCGGTGGTCAGGCACCTGGCCGAAAGCGGCGCGGACGGGGTGGTGATGTTCAACCGGTTCACGGGGCTGGACCTTGACCTGGAGGCCGAGGCCCCGGTGATGCACGGGGCCTACGCGGGCCATGGTGGCCCCTGGGCGCTGCAGTACACGCTGCGCTGGATCTCGGAGGCATCGCCGGGGCTGGGCATTCCCATCGCCGCCAGCGGCGGCGTGGCGACCGGCGCGGACGTGGTGAAGCCCCTGCTCGTCGGGGCGACCGTGGTGCAGACCTGCACGGCGATCGTGATGGAAGGCTACGAGGTAGTCGGCAAGCTGCTGGCGGGGCTGACGGAGTTCATGGACACCAGGGGATACGAGACCATTGACGAGTTTCGCGGCAAGGCCTGCGGGCGGATCGTGGGCAATGATGACGTGGACCGCGTGGGGCGGCGCTACGCACAGGTGGACGCCGAGGAGTGCGTCAACTGCGGGCTATGCGAGCGGGTGTGCATCTACGACGCGCCTCGCGAGGCGGACGATCACCGGGAGATTGATCCCGAGGCCTGCGACGGCTGCGGGCTGTGCGTGGAGCTGTGCCCGGCTGAGTGCATCACGATGCGCGACCGCCAGACCCCGCGCACCTTCGAGCTTGGAGTGAAGTAGCGGGTGCCGCGCAGGGAGGCGAAGAGATGAAGAAAGAAGGCTCGCCGGAGATAGTCTACCGCGACGGGGAACCGGTGGCGGTGATTCTGGGCATTGACGAGTACCACGAGATGCTGGAGAGGCTGGAAGACGTCGAAGACCTGGCGATGCTTGGTGAGATGAGGAAGAGGCCTCTGAGCTTCAGAACGCTGGACGAGTTCCTCGAGGAGTACAGCCCGAGTGTATAGGGTCTACGTCGAGAGGGCGGCAGAGAGGGAGCTGGAGCAGCTACCGCACCGTGCCGAAGCCCGAGGCAGCCGCGCCGGAGCCTTGGTAGGCCTGGGCCGTGGCAGAAAGCCCGACCGAGACCGTGATCTGATCGCCGGCCTGCACGCCCAACGGCTGGTTGCCCGTCGCAGCAGCGATCTGATCCTGCGCTTATCGCTTACTTGTCTATGTTCTCGCTCAGGATGGCGTAGGAGCCTGCGGTCTTGTAGTACGACAGTGCCGACCAGGCGTCCCCGGTCCAGACTGAACGGAACTGGGTCCTGAACACTCGAGGGCCGGCCTCTTGCTGGGCGGCGACGTACGCGGTGATGTAGCGGTAATGACGGACGACGGCGACGTTGCCCTCGAAGTGCAGTTCCGCCTGCTCCAGGAAGTCGCTGGTAATCACGATGCGTTTGATCGGCTCGTTCGGGAAGGCGCCGCCCCAGGCCGTAGTGATCGCCTGCTTGACCGCGTCCCACTCTCCGCCGGTGCGCGTCTCCTCGGGCATGCGGTTCTGGGCGACCTGGGCCTCCATGATGCTGTCCACTTTCGCGTCTATCGCCTTGGCCTCTTCGATCAGGGCGTTGGCCTGCTGGTTCTCGGCGTCAATCTCCAGCACCAGTTCGGCGGTCGCCCTGACCTCGCCCGCGTACATGGACATCAACGTCGTGTTGTCGCTCCCCTT
>CBFDBV010000624.1:0-2041 GCA_965603135.1 uncultured bacterium | reverse complement strand
GTCGGAGACCGGGTAGAGCAGGAAGGTGTCCATCGTGTTGTGGATGTTGGTGAAGACGTACCGCCCGCCGGGATGGATGCGGTCGCCAAGCTCCTTCAGGAAGTCGTAGGTGTAGTAGCGCCCCGGCGCGACGACGCGCAGGCTCTCGGGGTCATAGCTGAACGGATTCCGGCTGCAATGGAAGTGCTCGCGGCGGAAGTTCATCCGGCGCGTGGCCCAGCCCGACACGCTGTCAATGTACGCGCCATCAATCTGCGGGATGCCCTCGAACATCGAGACGTACTTCTCGATCGTCTTGACGCCCGGCGGGGGTTCAACGCCCTCGGCCTGCCGCAGATGCGGGCTGGGGTTGAGAGTGAAGCGCAGGAGCTTGTAGGGCGTCTGGGGCCTGACGTCCGAGCCGAAGTTGGTCGTGATGCTGAAGACAGGCTGGTCGTCGGAGGCGTGCAGGGCGTAGGCGGCGATGGCGTCCACGTCCGAGTTGCTGCCCCGCTCCTCGAAGCTGGGGTTCGGGCAGAGGTTCTCTTGGGGCCGCGAGGCGGTCGTAACCGAGATGTCGTCGAACCACACGGTGCCGGCATGACCATGCCGGAAGAGGCAGTGCAGGCGCACCATCGCGATCGGCTTCTCCGACTCGACGGTCCACGTGGCCTTCTGCCAGTCATGGGTGCCGCCCTCGAAGCCGGCTATCTGGCCGAACAGCCACTCGCCGGTGCTGAGCAGCACGTCGCCGTAGAGCGAGCACTCGCGCGGGTCATCGCCGGTGACCTCCTGGGCCTTGAGCCAGCCGCTGATGACGACCGGCTCGGGCTCCGTCTGATTCACCGGGATGTCCTGCGAGGCGCCGAGCCAGGCGTCAGGATCGGTCTTGGAGCAGCGCAGGCTGGTGGTGCCGGTGCGGGCGACCTGCTCGTCCATCTCCCCGCCGCGCAGCGACCAGGCGGCCAGGGCGAGCCCGCTGTCCGCCTGGGACTGCCGCCAGACCTCCAGCGCATCCGAGCGGTCGCGCGGCAGTCGCGGCACGTGGATCGTGCGCGAGGAGACCTCGGTGTACGGGTAGGTGCCGATGCCGTGCTCCTCATCGTACTGCCAGCCGTGCGGCCCGCCCTCGTGATACGCGTAGTGCGAGGGGTTGGGCAACTCTTGGTTCGGGAACGCGAACAGCCACATGCCCTCGGCCAAGGCACGGCGCTCGAAGGCCGCCGGGAAGAGCTTGTAGTAGCGCGCCAGGGCGTCGCGGAAGCCCCAGGCGGCGGTGGTGGGGAAGAGGTAGAAGCTGATCTCCGCGCGGCTCTTGACGGTCCCTTCGCCCTCCGGCGTCAGCCCCAGCGGCGCGTGCACGATCAGCCCCTCAGCGCTCGCACGCAGCTCGTAGATGAACGGCTGACTGGGTTCGACCGCCAGGCAGAGGCCGGAGTCCCCATCGGGCGGCGTGACGACGATGAGCGGATACTGGTGCTCTGCGAAGGCCGCGTCGGCCTTAATCGGCTCGGACCGGTTGATGTCATGCCACCAGGTCCAGCCCTCAAGGTTGAGCGGAAGCGAGGCGTCCAGGTCCACGGCGCGGTCGGTGCCGGTCGTGTCCACGAGGGAGAGAGTGAGAGACAATGTGGCCTCGCGCTCCTCCTCGGCAGCCGCGAGATCCAGATTCAGGTCGCCGAGCCGCGCGCGCAAGTCATCTATCTGACCGAGCCGCAGCGTGGCCGCCTCGACGGACTGCTCGGCCGCCACGTCGGTGACCTGCATGCGTGCCTCACGCACGGCAAGCTGCGCGCACGCACATTGACTGCCCGCGAACCCCACGACCAACAGGACGCTCACATTCCTTGACACGCTCATACACCCCTACTAGAGGCGCTCGTCGTCCCGTCTATCGTTCCGCGGGACTGCGGTTCTGACCTGCCGATGGCGGTTGAGCGGAGGGGAAATGCGGTGGCTACGCGAAATACCGCGTAGCCATGGCGGAGGCACTTGCCTGCAGAAGACCGCGGGGAGGCAACCTGCACGCGCTCGGCATCAGGTCCGACACGAGCATCTACGA
>CBFDBV010000623.1:0-2098 GCA_965603135.1 uncultured bacterium | reverse complement strand
CTTCCGGCCCCGAGGCGCGCTGTATGAGCCGCTCAACCCCGACCTGCCGCGCAGCGACGAGTGGGAGGGCCTCGACCCGGTCACCATCTGCCTTGACACCTGCGAGAGGTTCGGGATGGAGGGCTTCCTGGGCATCTACCTGGGCCACGCGATGAAAGAGCCGTATCCGCTGGCTCGCGCCGTGGTGGAGGACCTGATCGCCAGGTTCGGGCGGGAGCCTGCGTTCGATGGCATCGTGCTGCCCATCGAGGCCGCCGAGCAGTACGGACTGAGCGACGAGCAGATGGCCGAGCTTGCCGCGCTGGGGCGGTCGCTCAGGCCCGGCTTGAAGACGATGGACTATCCGTTCGGGCCCTTCGGCGCACACACACTTCGCTCCGTCCTGGCGCGCTACCGGGCCGGCGCGGTTGACGTCTACAACGTTCAGTTCTATCTCAAGAGCCCCAGCTTTGACTCGATGCTCGGCCCGCGTGGGGCGACGCGTGTGATCCTGGGCTGCCTGCGCGAGGCCGAGCCGATCATTCACACCCACTACCTGGAGCGCGGAGGGCAGTGGATCGGCCAGCCGGACGCCTACTGGATCCGCCAGGGCGTGCTGCTCACCGCCACGCCCTACGGCGAGTCCATCTGGTCGTATCTGCACGGCTTCTGGGGTGTGCAGCACTGGCACGAGCCGACCGACGCCCTCTGGCGGCGGCTGGCCTGGTACGAGGGCCTGCTGATGATGCAGCGCCTGGAGCCGTTCTTCGCGGGTGCCAAGCCGGTGGCTCCGGTCGCCATCTTCGTCCCGCAGGCCACCCAGTTCGGCGCGCTCGGCCTGGCGAATGACTACTGGGCCGCGCTGGCGGCCGGCGGCCTGGCGCCCGACGTCACCGCCGGCGTCGAGGCGCAACTCGGACAGTACGAGTGCATGGTGGTCCCGTCCCTGTGCGGCCTCTCCGAAGAGGAGGCTCGGCTGCTGGACGGCTACGCCCAGGCCGGCGGGCACCTCATCATCACGCCCCGCGTCGCGGAGCCGTCGAAGTCGGCGGTTCCCGCCGAGCTGTCCGACCGCACAAAGCGCATACTCGGCCTCAGCGACGGCCAGCTCGCCACGGCCGCGGCCCTCTGGCAGCGGGCCCAGGCGGCCGCCGAGGTGCTGCTCGTCGCTCCGGGGCCGGTCGAGAACCCGACCACCTCCGGCGCCGGCGAGGGCACCATCACGCTTGTCCCGGCCCTGCGAGACTGGCTCCGGCCCCACCTCTCCGAGGTTGTCTCCGGGATGCTCTCAGACAGGATGGTGTGCGAGGGGCTTGGTGAGGATTACTTCGTGGAAGCGTGGGCGAAGGGGGAGGGCCTGCATCAGCGTCTGCTGCTGTGCACCGCCATCAAGGAGGGCGCCAGCGCGGAGGGTTCTCGCATCAGGCTGCCGCTGGCGAAGCCGCCGCTCAGGGTCGCCTTCCTCGCGCCTGGGCGGTGCGGGCCAGTCGAGGCCCGCTACGCCGACGGTGAGCTGACCATCGAGCTGCCCGAGCTGGACGACTCCTTCGGTGCAGTCCTGCTCACCGACGGGAGCTATCCGGTGCTTATGCCCGCCCACGAGATCATCGAGTGCAAGTCGAGCGAGACGGTGGAGGCGCCCTGCTCCCTCCTCAACCTCACCTCCGAGCCGCTGACAGGCGAGCTGACCGTGGACCCGCCCGCCGGCTTCAGGCTCCTCAGGCCGGCCACGCAGGAGTACTCGCTCGCACCGGGCGAGAAGGCCGACTTCGACTGCCTCCTGGAACCGCCGCCGGGCGTCACCCGCGAGCCGCACATCATCATCTACCGCACGCGCGGGCTGACCCAGCGCACGGTAATCCTGCCCACGGGTGGAGCCGAGCGCATCATCACCGACATGGAGCTGACGCCCGAGGAGTACGTCGCAACAGCGGACCGCAAGAGCTGGCCCGATGGGACGGAGCCGTTGGGCGTGACCGCTGGCGAGAAGGGCGACACCAACCATCGCCGAACCCCGGGCGTTGCCTTCTATCAGCCCATCGAGTGGGACGCCCCCGCCGAGCACCTGGGCAAGATCGCGCGCTTCGGCGAGATGCTCCCGCGCCTGGGCGGGCCGAAC
>CBFDBV010000622.1:0-2103 GCA_965603135.1 uncultured bacterium | reverse complement strand
ACCATGACGTGGCCGGGGACTGCCTGCCCGCCGACTTGTCCGCCATAGCCTTGGCGAAGGTGGAAGCCTTGGCGAAGGCGGAAGCCTTGGCGAAGGTGGGCCCTCGTCCCCCGCATGATTCAGCACAGGGACGACGCGCGGCTCTCCACCAGCAACGACCGCGCGGTTCGCCGTTAGCTGTCTTCGCTTTCGTCTCTTTCGTTGCCGCCGTTTCACGGCGCCAGGGACTCGGGGACCGGGAACAGCTCGCAGAGAGCCTGGTAGACGTCGTCCGGGATCTCCGCCTCCGCGGCGCCGATGTTGTCCTCAAGCTGCGAGACCCTGGTGACGCCGCTGATGACCGAGGTGACCGCCGGATGCCTCAGGCACCAGGCCATCGCGAGCTGTGCGCAGGTCAGGCCCAGGTCGCCCGCCATCTCCTTCATCTGCTGCACCTTGCCCAGGTTCTCATCGCCCCAGTAGAGGTCCATCAGGATCTTGTTCTGGGTCTCGTCGGCGGCGCGGGTGCCCTCCGGCGGCGGCTGGCCGGGCTCGTACTTGCCGGTCAGCACGCCATGCGCCAGCGGCGAGAACAGGACGTTGCCCACGCCGTTGTGCAGGCAGGTCGGGAAAACCTCGAACTCCGGGTTGCGCCACATCAGCGAGTAACGCGGCTGGTTGCAGACCGGCGGCCGGCAGCCCATCTCGCGCGCCAGGTCGCAGGCCTCCTGGAGCAGCGAGGCCGGCCACTCGCTGGTGCCCCAGTAGAGGATCTTCCCGCGCCGCGCCAGGTCGTCCATGATGCGGATGGTCTCCTCCAGCGGCGTGTCCGGGTCGGGCCGGTGGCACTGATAGAGGTCAATGTAGTCCATCTGGAGGCGCTTCAGACTCGCGTCGCACTGCTCGAAGACGTGCTTGGCCGACAGGCCGCGATCGTTAGGCCCGTCGCCCATCGGCGCCCAGACCTTGGTGGCGAGCACGAAGTCGTCGCGGTCGTAGTCCTTAAGAAGCTTCCCGAACGCGATCTCCGCCTGGCCGTCGTTGTACGCGTTGGCGGTGTCGAACCAGTTGATGCCGCCGTCGAAGGCGACCTTCACGCACTCGGCGGCGGTATCATCGTCCACGTGCATGCCGATGGTCAGGTAGCTGCCCAGCCCTAGCGTGCTGATGCGCAGGCCCCACTTGCCGACTTGGCGATACTCCATTTGCGCTCACTCCTCGCGTCAGGTCTGTCACGTATCGGCTCTTTCCCCTTCGCAGGCGGCCTGACCTCTTCCGGGCGATCAAAGCGCATACTCTGTCCCACCCGAAGCAGGCAGCGCCCGCCACGGCTTGACCACGCCCATGGCCGTAAGGTCGGCCAAGCCCGGACTTGTCTGCTTGAGCATCATCGGAGCATATCCTGAGGTTTAGTGGATACCAGACTGTGTAATACTAAGAATCTTAGCGGATTTAACTTGACAGAGCGTGGGATATGCGGTATAATGCACGGTAGGCGTTCTGTGCGGACGCCGCACCGGTACGACGATCCGCTGCTGGTGGGGTGAGAGCAATGGTACGCACGACAGCGAAGCTGTGGCAGGATGAGGCCGGGCTATCGGCACCGGAGTACGCCATTCTGCTCTGTCTGGTGGCTCTGGTCGCGCTCGCGGGGTGGAGGACCCTCGGAGACGTGATCGCGAACTCAGCCGAAGGTGCCACGGCGGTCGTCGACAACCCGACTGGCTAGTCTGGGCCAGCCTCACCGGGGAAGCTCGCGTGAGCCTCGAGCAGTGAGGACAAGCATAATGGTATCTCATTCCCCTGGGCGCAGGGCGACGCAGCGAGGGTGCCCCTGTGAGGAGAGACAGATGATGGGCCTGGCCAGCAAGCTGTGGCGAGATGAGGCAGGGCTCACGGCAATCGAGTACTCGATCCTGCTGTGCGTCGTGGCGCTGGCCGCGCTGGCGGGATGGCGCACACTGGGTGACTTCATAGGTAACTCCGCGGACGGCGGCGCGAGTTCCGCAGGCACGGCGCACTAACGAGTCCAGATCTATCCCAGATAACCACCTCGAAAAAGCCCCAGCAGCCATCGCGCCGATCCAGTCCGTGCTCCCCGACCTGCCTTCCCATCGCCCGCCG
>CBFDBV010000621.1:0-2140 GCA_965603135.1 uncultured bacterium | reverse complement strand
TTGTACGAAAGGAAGTACGAGAACGAGCCATCACAGTGCCGGCTTGCCACGTCCGCCGGCGTTTCCTCCGTGTACAGGGCGACATCGTCCGGCAGCGCTTCCTTGACCTCGCGCAGGGCTTGGATAACGCCTTGAAGTGGGCGTCCCGGCACCGGATGGCCGTGGTCATCGCGGTAGCAGAAGTAGCCGGAGGTATTGAAGCCGAACTCGTCCAGGTAGATGCCGTCCACATCGAACTGCTGGACCAGCCGCGCAGACACATCCGCCAGGTGCTTGCGCCAGCCGGCCATGAACGGGCACATTGCCCAGACCGTCTCCTCCGGCGTGGAGTGCTTGATGATCGGTTTGCCGGAGCGCGCATTGATGCGCCATTCTTCGCCATGAGCTTGGGCGATCTTCGAGTTTGCAGAGGCGAGAAATCCCTCCAGGTAGAGGCCGACGCGACACCCGCGCTGTTCGAACTGCCGCAGGCAACGTTTGTACCCCTCCTCGCCGCCTACGGCTGAGAACTCGTCGTAGTCGCCCCACCGCCCGAACTGCTTCGAGATGCGGTAGTCGAAGAAGTGCGCGTAGTCCACGCGCCCGAAGCGCCGCTCGTCCTCGTCGAGTATCTCGCCCACGCGATACTCGCCGGTGGCCCGGTCGTAGACCAGTCTGTGGTTATTGCTCTCAAGCTGAAGCCAGTAGGTGCGCATGTTGGTGACGCGCCGGAACCATTCGGGCCGGTGATTCCCCGGCAGATACCAGCTACGGGCCCAGGTGCGGTACGCATCCAAGGCCTCATGCCAGTCGCCGCGATGGAAGCCGATGACAGTCCTGCGCAGGCGAAGCGCATCGCCCGCTTCTATCACGAGGCTTGCTGGGTAATCAATCCGTGCCTCGATGCCGTCGAAGCGCTTGGAGAGCCAGTAGTTCCGGTCCATGCCGGTCAGGTCGCGCGTGCAGACATAAATGCCTCGCCCGAGCGCCGGGTCGAAGACGGAGTAGAACTGGAGCGGGAAGCGACCGCCGTAGGCCCATCTGTGCGTCAGGTTCGCGCGCGTGAGCCGGGCGCAGTGCGAGGGAAAGAAGCACCAGGTGCTCTCCAGGTCGCCGAGCCTGAGGTGCCGGAGGTGCGGGAAGGCGACCTCCAGCCCAAGCGGCTCGTCGCCGCGGTTGGTCACTGTCAGCTCCATCGCCAACTCGGGCGACTCGTCGGCACGGAGCTTCAGTTCGAAGAGAGCCGGGAGATCGTCTGGCGGCTGAAGTCTCACCGTGACCTCGCCGCCCTCGACCCGCGGCTCCCCCACAACGGACATCCCATCCGATAGGTAGCGTTCCAGGCCCCGGCGGGCAGAGAAGAGCGTCGGGGCCGCCCTCGTCTCGTGCTCAGCGTCCACCGCGAGCAGGCGGAAGGTGGGCTTGAGGCCGAAGCGCAGTGAGTAGTACGCGTTGGCCACCAGCACTTCGTCGCCCTCAAGCTTCACCGTGGCGGGACCTTCCTCGATCCGCGGCACGGCTGCCCGCGCGGGCATGTCGGCCTGGTATGCAGCGGCGTGGAGCGGCTGACCCGTCCACGCGGTCAGGGCGCAGAGATACAGGTTGGCGCGGCCGACTTCATGGACGTCGTGGCTGAAGCGAACCGCCTTCAGAGGCTTGGCCGCGCTGGGGACGGCGTACATCTTCAACCCCCGGCAGAGTTCGAACGTCCCGGTGTCGGGACAGTAGGGGAAGACCTGGTCGGTGGTCCCATCGGCATAGTCGAGAAAGATGCTGAACCGCTCGACCTGCGCCAGCGCGCGCTTCTTGACGCCCCAGCGCGTGAACGGGCGCGGCTGCCAGTTCGGAAGCCGCGTCGCCATGATGAAGTGAAGCTCGGTGGCCGTCGCCGAACATGGGACCACCAGCTCGCCCTCGTCATCCGTGGGGATGGCGGCCACCCGTCCTCCTGGCCCCAGCTCGTAGCGGACGCCGTCGTAGAGGAGAGCTTCCTTCGCGAACCAGTCGCTCAGCCCGGTGTTCTTGCGCACTTCCGCCGGCTCGACCTCGGCGATCTTCACCAGTGCCACGGGCTTGCAGTCAGCGATCTCCTGCGCAGGCTGCACGTCTTGGCAAAGGCTCTCCGCGACCGACAATATCGGGTACTCCGCGAGGAACTCGA
>CBFDBV010000620.1:0-2144 GCA_965603135.1 uncultured bacterium | reverse complement strand
CCAGCGTGCGCGGGTATCTCTCCTCTTTCTGCTTGTATGCCTCCAGCGCGCAGCGGATGCTCATCCCCGCCAGACTGGCGTCGGTCGTCAGCTTCCTCTCAGCGTTCCGCGCCCAGAGAGCGGCCCCCCTCAGACTGAAGTACGCATCTTCCCACGGCGCTTCGGGCGTTGGGCCGCGGATGTGCGCAGGTTGCCCGGCCCACTCGATCACCTTCACCATGTACGCCGCGTACTGCTCCGGCGTGACCTGCCGCATCATTTCCAGTTTCAGCTTCGCCTCCAGCGCCAGCGTGTCGGCGAGCGACTGCATCTCCGCGCGGTTCTGCTCATTCCAGTTGGCGAACTCGATGAGCCTTTCCGCGCTCGGCCGGCAGGCGTTTAGCACCCTGTCCAGGGTGCCGGCGCCCATGGCACTGATGGACCAGGCCACGAGCTGGTCCATCACCAATCCATTGATTGTGAGGTTGCGCCCGAGGCGCAGGCAGTCCTGGGCCGAGCCGATCGCCTCCTCCCGCTTCCCTTGCTGCACGCGGGCCTGCGCCTCGATCACCAGCCCGCGCGCGACCGAGCGCAGGCCAGCGTGCACCTCAGATCCGTGCTCCCAGTCCAACTGCCCGGGCTCAACGTCCGGCAGGCGACAGGGCAGATACAGGCCTTCACGCAGTATCTCCAGCGCATGCCAGTACCACTCCATGGCCTTGGCATAGTCCGGGGTGGTGCCGTCACGGTCGGCCGTGTCCATCACCCTCCAACCAGTGTCGGCCTTCCACTGACGCGCGACCTCAGCGGCGTGCTTCATGTAGTCCCAGGCATTGTCCTCGGGGATCGGGTACTGGGGGACATCGAAGGGGAGTTCGTCGTCCTGCGCCCAGGCGGCACAGGCGGACACGACTATCAGGGCGCCCGCGACCCACATCCAACGAAATGATCCACGGCGCATTCTCCTCGCCCTCTCACGCACTGCCCTGTTGCCACACTCACCGAAGGATTCGCCGTGGGACGGGGGATTCCTGCTGGCTACCGGCTTCCACCTATCTGCTGCACTCCCACACGATGTCGCCGTCCTGGTATTTGCGGTCCTCTTCGCGCACTCCGCCGTCGTCGTCCAGGTCCCGCCCGAAGCTGTAGAGCATGAACCCCTCGCCCTTGCGCTGATAACGGAACGCTTCGCCGGAGAAGATGTCTTTCGGCAGCTCCCACGACAGCGTCCTCCGGAGTTCATCGAGGCTCTCAGGATAGGCCCCGTGCTCTTGCTTGTAGACCTTCAGCGCCAGCACGGTGCGGAACTCGTCGAGCCGGCCAATCGCAGCATCCCGCTTGGCGCCGGCCCGGGCGAACACCGGGACAAGCATTCGGGCCACTGGTGCCGTCGCGGGAATACCATAGGCGTTGTCAATATCGCTCAACCGGCCTGACTTCGCCTCACGGTAGTCCACGGCGCTTGTTTCCAGTAAGACCCGCCAGCACTTGAGGTAGGTCAGCTCGTCGAAGGCTCGCACCGGCTTCCCCAGTGGACCGGCGTAAAGATACAGCAAGGGCCATGCATCTGGGGCGCCTCCCAGCAGGCCCCCAAACTCGGCGGCGGGCATGCTCTCGGCCTCCTCGAAGACACATCTGCCGAAGGCGCGCTCGCCGCGCATAGCATTCAGAAACGACTCCTTCATATCAATCGTGCCCACGTACTCGCTCATGCGGTCGGCGGCCGCCACCGACGCAGCCTCCTGCGCAAGCATCTGCTCCGCGCCCCTGAGCGTGATGGCCTGCAGCGCAATGCCCACAAGCTCGGCGATGAGCGTGGGCTCAGCGGCGGCGTGTTCAGACATGCGCAGCCCTACGCGACACCACTCCAGCGCACCATCAACGTCACCGTCGGCTGCGGTCACGAGCATCTTGGCGGTGACCCAGCGCGTGCCCTCGCGAAGGCGAGCGCAATGCGGAAAGAGGGCGTAGATGCCGGCTTCCCAAGGCACGGGGAAGACCGAGTACGGGCGCTCACAGGCTTGCCTGAGTATCTCCAGCCGCTCCCGCACATCTTGCCGGCCCAAGGCCTCGCGCACTGTGCGCTCAACGCCGTCACGCTGGCCCTTGCAGTACGCTTCGACCGCTTGCAGGTACTCAGCAGGCAGGTCCCGGAAGCCTTCACG
>CBFDBV010000619.1:0-2179 GCA_965603135.1 uncultured bacterium | reverse complement strand
CAGTGCAGGCCCTCAAGGCGGTGATCGTGTTCCTGAAGGAGAAGCTCACGGAGTTGGAGGTTGCCGGTGCCGGGGCGGCCGAGGTCGTCGGCGCGCTCGCCGGGGCCGTCGGTAAGTGGGAGTTAAGGTCCCCGGACGGAGGCGAGGTCCCGATCCTCGAGGAGAAGCTCACGGAGTTGGAGGTTGCCGCCGCCGGGGCGCCCGAGGTCGTCGGCCCGCCCGCCTGGGCCGTCGGTAAGTGGGAGCTGAGGTCCCCGGACGCAGACGAGATCCCGATTCTCACGGTCCACCCTGACGGCACGGTCACGATGGAGAAGGAGGGGCGGGCCATCCCGGGCGCGGGGTCCGTTGACGCGCAGGGGCGCGTGGAGTTCAGGATGATCGAGGCGGAGGGCCAAGAGCCGGAGGCCGTCTTGGCCGGCCGGCTCAACCCGGATGGCACCGGCAGCGGTACGGTCCCGGAGGAGAACGCGACCTGGACGGCGACGCGTGTTGGGGGGGCCGCCCCGGCCGACGATCACGCGGAAGCGAGGGAAGCGGTGACGACCGTGCCCCTGGAGCCGGTCGACTTGATTCTCACCTACCCCTGGCGGGCGAGCACCTATCCCCCCTCTCGCCTGGATCCTGACTACGGGGGCGCGTCCTCGGTGACCGACCTCTGGGCGCAGGCTTCGCCCACGTCGGAAGGCCCCTCGGGCGTCGCCGTGCTGCTGGAGGTCAAGGTGCTGAGCGCGGGCGTGGCGTCCGCGCAGCATCGCGAGGGCTTCGAGGCGCTGTCCAGCGCATTGGCCGAGGCCAGCAGGCGCCGTGCGCAGCTCGATCTCGACGCGGCTTGCACCGCCGCGGCCCCGGGCAAGAGCGCAGCGCCTCTGGTTACGGTCGTGCCGGTGAAGCGGCAGCCCGGCCCCGGCAACCCGCCGGATGTCGCGCTCGTCCGGGGGGAGCGCTACGTCCCGCTGGCCGCCTTTGCTGTCTCAGGCAGGGCGGGGACATTGACCCAGATGATTCTCTACCTCCGCGGGCGGATCAACCTGGAGCCGAAGGTCTACCTGGTGGCCGTGCGGCCCGATGACACGAGGCTAGGCTTCGCGCTGTTCGCAGTTGACGGGGAGACTGGTAGGCTCCAGCGCACCCACCGGAGCAGCGCCTGGCTGGACTCCGTTCAGGAGGTCGCCAGCACGGAGGCCTCCGCGCTACCCGACGCCTTCGGCCTGTTCGACCGCTGGCTCCAGCCGGATCTGGCGCGCTGTGAGGTCCTCATGCGGTATGCGGATGGCGAGCAGTCATCGCGCCTGCGGCTTCGGCTGGACGTGGCGGCCGGCCCGCTCGCGGGGAGTGGGCAGTAGTGAGGTGATGTCATGGCTCGGCCAATCATGCGGGCGATGTTGACGTGCGCGGCGGGCCTCTGCTGCACGGGGGCGTTCGGCCTCCTGGTGATGCAGGAGCATCCGCCGGGCACGACCATGCTGTGGTCGTGCGGAGGGCGGGGCTTAAGGGCCGTCGGGTGGGCCGTCGTCGGCGGTCGTTGGCTGTCGTCAGCCGTTGTTGGCCGTCGGCAGATGCTCCAGCAGCGACAGCGTGTCCAGATCCAGGCTGTCCACTTGGGTCAGCAGCGCCGCTGCCCTTGACCTGTATTAGGCCCGAGCGAAGGCTGCTACCCCGAAACTCGAGACCACCAACTGCGTCACCAGATTGATGGCGAAAGCGATCCACAGCAAGCGAATGGGCCTGGGGAACCTCCTGTTCACCAGCCTCACGATTGGCAGCTCGACCACGATGGCCACTGTCGTGAGTATCTTCACCCAGTCCGAGGGGGCCGTTCCGAAGTACGGCTCTTGCGGTAGCCCACTCATGCAGTCGCCGAAGATCAACACTGCGTAGGCCGCGTAGAAGCTGACCGTGTTGGCGCAGAACGAGGTGATGAACGCCTGGCGCCACTGCAATGGCATAGCGTACCTGTAGATGACTGCCTCGAGCACGATCAGCGGGACCAGAGCTATCCCGCCCAGTATTAGCCCGAGCATGACGTAGTCTGCCATCGCTAGCGCCCTCTCCAATTGCCGCTCCCGTCCGTCACCTCGCTCCGAGCTTACTCCTCACCCATCCTCATCCTGATGGCCTCACCGTGCAGCGGCAGGCCCTCCGCCTCCGATAGCTTCATCACCGCCTCGGCCACATG
>CBFDBV010000618.1:0-2188 GCA_965603135.1 uncultured bacterium | reverse complement strand
CTCGTCGGGTATCAGGCCGAGTTGCCGCTGATACTCGACGTAGGCCATCTCCGCCTGTTGCTCGGCGACGCTCTGCTCGATGTCCGCCAGCTCGCTGTCAGTCGAGCTTGCGGCGACCTCCTGGCGGGCCTGGGCGCGGGCCAGTTCCTCGTCAATGCGCTCCGTGGCGCGGTCGAGCACATCCTGCTGGTCGCCGGCCTCGAAGCTGGTCATAAGCGACGCCATCTGCTTCTCGACCTCGGCGCGCTTGGCGCGGGACAGTTGCCGCTTGGCCTCCTCGATCTGCTGGTTGATGCGCTGCTCATAGGCATCGCGCTTGCGCAGCATCTGCTTGGAGTTCTCCCGCGCGCGTTCAAGCTGCTCCTCGACCTCCGCCATCTCCTTCCTGGCGTTCTGGAGCGCGGTGATGAGCGTCTTGGCGGCCTCCTTCTTCTCCGGGCCCATCCTCACGGCTGCCTCCACCTGGGGCTCCAGCGCGGCGAGCCTCGGGCGCAGGCGCTCAGCCTGCATCTCCAGCATCTTCTCGTGCTTGATGACCTCGGCCACCTGCGCGTTCAGCCTCGGTATCTCCGCGCGCATGTCGTCCATGTACTGGCGCAGCAGCAACTCTGGATTCTCGGCTCCGCGAACCATCCATCCGAACAGCGACCGAAAGATCGCCTTGATCCGTGCCCACATGTCAGTCACCTCCGGTTGTGATGCGCCGGCGCGACGCTAACGGCTCGCTCTGAACCTCAGTGTAGCGTATGCTGCATGACTTCCTCAAGGGCGGCGACGGTGCCGCGCATCTCGGACAGCTCGGCGAGCGGCTCCGTCGCGGCGTCGGCCTCGGCGATCTGGCCCGAGGCCAGCCTGACCACGCTCGAGTGTATCCCCCGAACGGACGCCTCCAGGTTGCGCATCGTCGCGTGGCAGCGGTCGAGCAGCTCCGCCAGCTCCTCGCGCTCGGCAAGCTGCTCGCGGGAGGCTTGCAGGGCCTGCTCAAGTTGGCCTCGGCCGGCCTTGTCCTGGGTCCGGGCGATGTCGGCCTCAAGCGCCTTAATGCGGCGCGTCAGCTCCGCCTCGTTCATGGCCGCCAGGTAGGAGTGCAGGTGCGCCGCGGACAGCGCGAGACGTTCGACGCCGGCCGCGAGTGCGTCAGCTTCCTCGAGCAGGCCCTCGAAGAGCGGGCGCTGCTGCGGCCCTGCGGAGACCGCAGCCGTGTGAACCTGAGCCAGGGCGTCTCGAACGCCGGTGACATCGCGCTGGATAGTCGGCGGCAGCGCCGAGAGGTTGAGCGGGGGCTCGCGGCGCGAAGCGCGCCGGGCCGGGCCGAGAGCGTACACGAGCGCGCCGTAAAGCACCGCGCCGGGCAGTATCAACCAGGGTGAGAGGAAGATCGCCCCCGCAACGGTTGCGGCGGCTACCACGACCGCCGCCGGGCTTACCACTGCGCGCAACGCCAGGCTGGCCGGACTTCCGTAGGGCCTTCGTGCCATCGCCCATCACCCTGGGAACGCTCTGGCAGCACATTCGCCGTGGCTCGGCCCGTGACCTGCAAGCTAGCAGGTGAGAACGGGCACGCGGGGAAACTGCGTTCCTGACCCGTGACACCCAACGAGTCCCGCGAAAGGACCGATGAAGATGGGCAACTTGCGCGTTGGCGCGGCGACAGTTGACATCACTCCCCACCTGGGATGCTATCTGTCGGGCTCATTCAGCGAGCGGCACGCTGACGATGTAAGCTATCCCTTGCAGAGCAAGGCCGTCGTCCTCGATGACGGCGAAACGCAGATCGCCTACGTTCAGAACGACCTGATCTTTCTGATGCTCGATGACTTCGACCGGGCGAAGGCGAGGGCGCAGGAGCTCACCGGCATCCCGCCGGAGAACGTGATGATGTCTTGCACGCACACCCACTACGGCCCATCGGTCGCGCCGCTGTTTATGCAGCCGATGGAGGAGGAGTACATGCAGTGGGCGCTTACCAGCATCGGCGATGCGGTCAAGCTCGCGCAGAACCGGCTGCAGCCGGCGGTCATCGGACACACCTCCGGCTCCTGCCCGGAGGAGACGCACAACCGCCGCTGGTGGATGAAGGATGGCAGCGTCAAGATGAACCCGCCGCCGGGCGACGAGACGCTCGTGCGGCCCGCCGGGCCGACCGACCCGGAGGTGGCGCTGCTGGTGGCCGAGACGCCTGAGGGAG
>CBFDBV010000617.1:0-2198 GCA_965603135.1 uncultured bacterium | reverse complement strand
TGAGGCCGCAGTACAGCCAGTGGTTGTTGCCCTCGGAGTAGACCGGGCCGTCCCACGCGGCCTTCTGGAGCAGCATTATCTCGCCGTAGGAGTAGTACGTGGCCGCGAAGGTGCCCGCGCCCGGCACGCGGTAGTCATAGTCGGTGCGGCTCCACGGCGTGACAGCGGTATGCACGTCACAGTAGGCGGTGCTGAAGTGGTACTTCTCCTCGATCTGTGGTGCCAGCATCGCGCAGAACTCGACCGCGCGCGCCGGCTTTGGCGCATAGCAGCGCATCCACGCAGTCTGAAGCTGGTTGTCAGGCCGCCGGTTGACGCGGTCAACGTGCCAGTACTCGTTGACCGGCGCGTAGTCGGTGAAGTTGTTGTACGGGCCGTACACGAAGCCCAGCTCGTCCTGCATCACCCGCGCGTAGTCGTGCGCGCCCTCATCGCCACCCTTCTTCGGTGCGGCGTGTACGCGGAAGGTGAAGCTCTCGCCGCCGTCGCGCCACATCGTCTCGTGATCGGTGACCACCATCTCGGTCATTCCGTAGCGGTGGACCTTCCGCCAGAAGGCCCTATCACTCTCGCGGTTCCCCGCGCCGTGCGCGCGCCAGACGCGGGTGCCGGTCACTTCCTTCCAGGGCGAGACCGGGTTCGCGATGGTCGGGAGTGTCTCTTCGTAGCGCGGAGTCAGGGTGATGAAGAACCGCTCATAGCAGTCGTTGCGCTCGCCGTTTGTCTTCGGGCTGTACCGCGTGCCCCCGTTGTAGTACACGCGCTCGTCCTTCACCTCATTACGGGCCCAGGGCTCCGACGCGTTCGAGAGGTACCAGTCGGTGTTGCCGGTCAGGAAGAGCGGTGCGTCCGGGCTTCCGGCAATCGCCACCGCCGGCCGCGACCCGCCGTAGGTGCAGTACGGGTTCGTGACCAGGCGTGGACTCTCCAGGCCGGTGGCGTGGCCGTACCTCACTTCGCCTACCTGCCCGCCCGGCGCGACCGTGTCCATCACCAGCGACTTGCTCCACAGACGGAAGGTGTAAGTCACCTCGGCTGAGACGTCTCCTGCGCTCAGCCGCCAGCGGGACTCGACTGTCTCGCCCTTGCGCGCGGTGCCCAGGTGCTCCGTGTCATCAGGTGGCGCAGGGCCGTCGGCGGTCTGCAGGTAGACACCGCCGTCCGCGCAGGGCCGAATCAGGACGCCGCGCCCCTCCCACTGCGCGGAGATGTCGCTCCAGGTCCCGGTCTCCGGCTCAAGCCGGTAGGTCAGCTTGCCATCGGCGCCCTGGTAGGTGAACACGAAGGCGTCGCCATCGCTGCTCAGGCTGGTCTTGAACTCGTCGGTCAGGTTGTCGGGCAGGATGGTCTCCGGCCGGGTGGGGAAGGGCAGCTTGCCCGGGCCGGTGTTGGTGCCGACGCCCTGGCCGGGGAACATATCAATGCCGCGCTTGCGTCGCGGGTCGAACTCCAGCGGCGGGAACTCCTCGACGAAGACCGCGAGGTTGTCGAAGTAGAGCACGCGATCGTCCTCGTTGGTGCCGTTGCGCACCTGGAAGTACTTGAAGCTCGCACCGCCAGCGACCCGCTCGATCTGCTCCGGGGTCAGTCGCCGGTGGCAGAGGAACCACTCCTTCCAGCGCACGCGCGTCAGACTAACGCCGAACTCGTTGTCCTCCGCGTCTGCGAAGACCGCTGTGACCGCCACCTGGGGCGTCGTGGTGTCGTAGCGGTAGCCCCAGGTGTTCCCGTAGATCCAGATGGTCACCGCGTCGAAGGGCCGGTCAATCCTGACCGGCTCGGGAGGCAGTATGCGCACCTCGGGGCTCGCGCCCGTGCCCCGGTAGGTGAGCTTGCCCACGTGCTTGCCCCAGATCTGCTGCTCCCGGGAGCGCTCGAAGGTCGCTTCGGCATTGTCCACCTCCACGGTCCACCCCGTGAGGTCTTCGAAGTCAATCAGAGGCGGGTGGTCGTCCTCGGTGCGGTTGGCCCATTCCATCTCGTACGGCCGCTCGCCCACGACTTCCTCGCCCTGAGCAATGGCTGCCGTTGACAGGATCGCAAGTATCATGAGAATCATCTCTCAGCCTCCGCGCGACCGTGCATATGTTGGACACGCTGCTGCGATTCCCCGCCGCGGCGGGGACGCCCTTGTGCGTCGCCTGCCCCGCCTGCCCACCAGGATCGGGCGCCGCGACCACCTTTCCCAGCGGAGCGCT
>CBFDBV010000616.1:0-2224 GCA_965603135.1 uncultured bacterium | reverse complement strand
CCCTCCATTTGCGGCACCGGGGCGCAGTTGCCGACGATCGAGAAACACACCGCACGCGCCTCTCAATAGAGCAACCCGACCTCCCCAAGGTCCTCCAGCCGATGCACGCCGTCCGTGACATGCAACAGCCCGGGGAACTGCTCGGCGGCCTGCCACGATGACGCCGGCACGTACTGCATGACGTTCAGCTCCACGCCGTTGCGCGTGTCGCAGTGCGCCGCCAGGCCCGCCGCCTGCACCGCGCCCAGGTTCGGGTTCGTCAGGTCCTGAAGCGTGTACTCGTGCCCCGTCAGATGGCACCACGCGATCTCCAGCAGCGCCGCCGAGTGCCCCTTGCAGGTCTTCAGTGCGGGCCCGCTCCATCCCAGCCGCACCGCGTGCTGAAGGGCATCCAGGTCCTCCACGCTCTCGTCCACGAACACCGGCTTGCGCGCCGCGATCTCGCGCATATCCCACTGGTTCGCCCACAGGTCCCGCTCCGTCGGCTGCTCCACGTAGTCCAGCGCGGCGTAGGCCGCGCCGCTGGCCGCCTCCAGCGCGTCCAGGAACTCCAGCACCACGTAGGGCCCCGCGCAGCCTTCATTGGCGTCAACCAGATAGCGAATCTCGCCCTCCAGTTCCAGCTCCTCGCGTATTGACACGATCTCCTCGCACACGCCCGCCACCCACTCGGCCTCCGCGCTCGCATCCTCGCCCTTCACCTTCAGCTTGAAGCACCGGTAGCCGCACCGCTTGATCCATCCCTCGACTGAGCTGGGCAGGCCGTCGCCGATGTCGTCCGCGTCGGTTTCGCGCAGCGCGTCATTGCTTCCCGCCACCAGCCACGCATCCAGCGCCTCCCTCCCGCGCAGATAGATGAACTCGTCCAGGTAGCGTCCTTCTCCGCACTCACCCAGCCAGCTCGCGAGGTCCTCGTCCAGGAATTCCCTGCCCAGCGCGTCGTAGCTTGAGATGTTGTGCAGCCGCCCGTACGCATCGTGCATCGCGGCATCGAAGGGCGACATACACACCAGCGCCGCGAGGCGCGGTATCCGATCGCGGATGAACAGCCTCAGGCCCACGGGCACCGCGTGCTCGTCCGCCCAGTCGCTCAGCCTCATGCCGTGGCGCAGCGGATGCTCCCCCTCCGCGCAGATCACGGGCAGGTAGTCCGCGCACTCGATGCAGAGCTGCTGCATCGCGTCAACGCGCTCGACGAAGCCGTGCTTCGACTGCGGCCAGGCCCAGATGGCGCTGAGGAAGACGGTGCCGCGCCCGGTGGCGGTGCGGCCGCTGTCGTCGGCGACGGTTACGCTCACCTGCGCCTCGGTCGCCTCCTCGATGCTGCCGCCGGTTATCACCAGCGGCGAGCGCAGATCATAATCCTCGAAGGTCACCGAGGCGTCCACTACTCTCATGCCTCGCGAACTCATATCCCTGTCCAACTCCCTAGCCGTTCTCTGCGTTTCTGCGGTTAGCTGTGTCGTTGGCATTTCCTCGCCGCGGGGTTCGGACCTTGCTGGGCAGGACTCTCATCCACGGTCAGAGAAACCCAGGATGACGCGAGCAGAGGAGGGACAACTATGTTCATCCGCCCCGCACCTGCGCCGACGATCCTGCTGGCCCTCGCAATCATCCTCGCTTCGCCCTGCCACGACGCCCTCTGCCAGGAGGAACCTACCGTGCCTGACCAGCCGCAGTTCATCCCTCAGCTCAGCGTCGAGCAGCGCCCGGGCTCTGGTGACCGCATCTTCACGATGGCCCAGATCGCCATCCCTGAGATGGACGACTTCAAGTGCGAGATCTGGTGCTATGAGGATCGCTTCGGCACCGGCGAGGCCGAGATGCAGGACGACGGCAGCCTTCTGCTCACTCATACCCACGAGCAGGTGACGCTCAAGACCCACCTCGTCCCCGAGCCCGGCGCGCTGATCTTCAACATCGAGGCCAGCGGCCCTGACCCCGAGCAGGTGAAGAAGGTAAGGTCCGTCAATCCGTGCTGGCAGTTGCGCAAGTCAGAGGCCTTCGGTAACCGCGGCGACTTCTACGAAGACTTCGTCTCCCGCTGCTTCATCTACACCGTGCGCGGCTTCACCCTGATGAAGGACACCACCCGCTTCCCCGACACGCGCCGGCCTGCCGACGACAAGGTCAACGTCAACCCCTGGGTCCAGGTATACCTCCCCATCTGGCGCCGACACGGCGGCCAGCCCGAGGCCTTCTGGGGCAGCAGCACCGACCGCCC
>CBFDBV010000615.1:0-2240 GCA_965603135.1 uncultured bacterium | reverse complement strand
GTCGCCAGCAGTTGCCGCAGCCCGTGCATCGCCAGATACGCCGCCTGCACCGGTATGAGCACCTCATCGGCGGCGGTCAGCGCGTTGATCGTCAAGAAGCCCAGGCTGGGCGGGGTGTCAATCAGCACGATCGTCCCCTCCGCCAGGCCTGCGAGGCTGTCCGCCAGGCGGTCCTGGCGGTGCTCGGCAGTGGCAAGCTGCACTTCAGCGGCCGCAAGCGAGGGCTCGGAGGGGAGGATCCCCAGGTTCTCCCACGCCGTTGTGAGCAAAACGTCCCGCAGCTCCACCTCATCGGACAGCAGCAGCTCGTGCGTGGACAACTCCACCTCCTCCACGCCGGCGGTCGCGGTCAGGTTCGTCTGCGGGTCCAGGTCCACGAGTACAACCCTCTCCCCCACCTCGGCGAGCGCTGCGCCCAGATTGAGCACCGTTGCGGTCTTCCCCACTCCCCCCTTCTGATTTGCGACAGCGATCACTCGCATCGCCTCACCTGCCTTCCGTCAGCGTCGTTACCTCGCGCGCTCTTCTCACCCGTGTCCAGGTTATCACCTTCTCGGCTTGCTGTCAAATATGTTACATGGCACACGCAGAAGCACAGTAGCCCTTAAGCCCGGTTCTGCCTTTAATGCTAAGCAGGTACATCGGGAAACCGTTATGTCGTTCTGCCGTTCCGGCCCACACCTTTCTCTCATACAGGGTGCAATGACGCTGGGGTAACGGGCGCTTGAATGATGGGTTGCTTGGATAGCGGTTTAACCCTAAGCCGAGAAAGGGGGAAAAGGAGATAGCGGCATAGTGGTGTATGCGAGGTGGGGGAGAGGAACGAGGGGTCAAAGGCGGCGTAGGGCCTGGACGGGCTCCAGGCGGGCGGCGCGGCGGGCGGCGGCCAGGCCCGCAAGGCCCGCAATGAGGAGAGAAAGAACGATAGCAGTGCCGAAGATGGCGAGCGAGGGCTGGACGGTCAGCGGGAGGGACAAGGGGGGAGGCGTCGTGGCGCACGGAGGGTAGGAGCTGAGCGCGTCAGGGAGTTGGAGGTCGGCCACGCGCCCGTAGACGTAGGCTACGGCCCAGCCGAGGACGGAGCCGATGATGCCGCCAAGCAGGCCTGCGGCGAGCGTCTCGATGAGGAAGAGGCGGCTCACCTCTGCGTCACGCCAGCCAAGGGCCTTCATCAGGCCGACCTCGTCGGTGCGGGCGGTCACAGAGTTGACCGCGACAATGATGACCAGCAGCAGGACGAAGGCGAGAGCGATCGCGGCGACGCCGAGCAACGCAAGCTGATTGACACGGGCCAGGGCGGCGGTGCCCGCGTCCACTTGAGTGGCGGTGGTTATGCTGATGTCCTCGCCGATGAGCGCCGTGGCCCTGGTGCTGACGGGGTCGAGATGGCGGGTGTGCTCGAGCGCGACGAAGATGGTGTCTACGACGTCGCCCTGGGCAAGCATCTTCTGGGCGATTCTGATGGGGATGAAGGCCTCGGCGCTGGCAACGCGCGCGATCTCGCCCAGGTCCACTATGCCCACGACCTCGAACTTGTGCACCGGCCCCAGATGGACTTTGTCGCCGACGTGCGCCTCGATGGCCGCCGCGTAGTCGGTGGTGAGCATGGCGTGGTAATCGTCCGGCTTGACCAGGTAGCGGCCTTCGACCACCGCGCAGCACTTCTCGTCCTCCTCGCGCTGGGCCAGCCGCACAGGGCCCAGTTGCCGCGCAGCGGGGTCTATGCCGGTGACGACGGTGGGATGGCCCTGGTAGAAGGCCCACAGCTCCAGCACTCCGGCGGCGTGCTCGACGCCCGTTACGGCGCCAAGCTGCTCGACGACCTCCGTCGGGATTGCTGCCAGGTCCTTGGGGATCTTCACGAACGCGAAGGGGCAGGGCTTGACGCGCTTTTGGACGATCATATCCGCGCCGGCGGCGCCCAGCGAATCCTGCACTGCGCCGCGCACCGAATCGGAGATGGCGAGCACAGCCACCAGCAGGGCCACGCTCAGCGCGATGCCCAGGATACTCAGGGAGCTGCGCGTGCGGCGGCGTATCAGGCTCTTCCAGGCGTATCTCAGCAGCATAGGTGGCCTCGATGGTGGTCAGGGGTGCAGGCTGGCTGTTCCGCATAGTTCAACGCGAGTAGTGGGGCACCTTGTTCCCGACGGCGGGCAATGGGTGAACGGCAGTAGCGAGCAACGGGAAACGGCAATCGGCAACGACACGGCAAACCGCAGAGAACGCAGAGAACGGCA
>CBFDBV010000614.1:0-2256 GCA_965603135.1 uncultured bacterium | reverse complement strand
GAAGAGGGCGGCGATGCGGGGATCGCGGGCAGCCATCAGCTCCGGGTGGAACTGCACGCCTACGCAAAACGCCCCCCCACCACGCTCAATTGCCTCCACCACCCCGTCGTCCGTGCGAGCCGAGACCTCGAAGCCGGGAGCAGCCTCCCTGACCGCCTGGTGATGGAAGCTGTTGACGGACATCTGAGCAGTGCCGAAGACCTCGCGCAGGCGGCTGGCCTCGGTGACCTCTACGTCGTGAGTTCCGTACCACCCCGGGGCGGACTGATTGTGCTTGAGGGCTCCGGGAACCTGGCTGGCCACGTCCTGGATGAGGCTGCCGCCGGCGACCACGTTCAGAGACTGAATGCCACGGCAGATGGCGAGCACCGGCAGATCGGGGCGCTCGAGGGCGTAGCCGATCGCCACCCGGTCGAGATGGTCGCGCGCGGGGGAGATGGAGCCGAGCTTTGCGTGGGGCTGCTCGCCGTAGGCGCGGGGATCGAAGTCGGGCCCGCCGGTGACGAGCAGGCCGTCAGCACGCTCGAGCAGCGCAATGACGCGCTCGTCATCGTCCAGGCAGGGCACCGGCAGCGGCGTGGCGCGGGCGGCCAGCAGTGCGTCAACGTATGCCTGGTTGAGCACCTGGCGGGCGGAGAAGGCGCCGCCGTCACCCTCGTTGAGATTGCAGAGCGCGGCGATGACCGGAGCCGGCATCTCTCAGTCCTCCTTGCGAGCAGGGACAACGGCCTGCGTGGGGATGAGGACGGCACCCAGCCACAGGACGGCGCACAGCAGTATCAGCGGCATATCGCCGATGCGGTGATACGTAGAAAGCTGCTCGCGGGGATGCACATCCGCCCAGGCCACGCCCGGCTGGAACAGCGGGACCTCGGCGATGATGCGACCGTAAGGCGAGATGATGGCGGAGATGCCCCAGGTCGCCGCGCGAACCACGTAGCGGCGGCTCTCGACGGCGCGCAGAGGGGCGGTGTACGAGTGCTGGGCGACCTCGGAAGTGTGAGCGGCCCACTCGTCGCTGGTGGCGAGGATGATAACCTGGGCGCCCATCCTGGTGAGGTTGCGGACGGCATAGGGGAAGAGCGCCTCGAAGCAGATGAGCGGGCCAACGCGCAGACCGCCGACAGATAGGAGCTTGTGCTGCTCTCCCGGCGAGAAGTCGAACTTGCGCACTGCGAACTTCTTCAGGAACGGGAAGCGCTCCCGCTGAGGCACGTACTCGCCGAAGGGGACCAGGATGACCTTGCGGTAGAGATCGAGGTCCTCGCCTCGGGGAGAGATGAGGTAGAGCGTGTTGAAGGTCTCGCCGCTCTCGCCGCTCTCGGCGCCGCCCACGAGCAAGTAAGCGTCCTTGTCCGCGGCCAGGTCCGCTATCTGGGCCTTCAGGCTCGGGCCGACGTTCAGAGCAACCGGCAGCGCAGTCTCGGGCCAGACGATGAGTTGTACGTCCTTGGGGATCGTCTGGCTGAGGCTCAGGTAGGTGGCAAGGGAGCGCTGCACGTCATCGGGCGTCACGCGGTCCCCCACCTCAACCGAGCCCTGCACCGCGGCGACGGAGAATGCGGCGGCCCCCTCGATGCCGTCTGCTCGCAGCACCAGCGCGCCCCAGGCGTAGATGAGGAAGAGCGCCACGTAGATGGCGACGACGCTCCTGGCGGCGCGCTGGGCGAAGGCCCTGGGGTCGCCAGCAGGTCGGAGGAAGACGCCGGGCGCGACGGAGAGAGCGGCCTGGGCAAGCGCGGCGTTGAGCAGGGCTATGATGAAGCCGAGGCCGTAGTGTCCGACGACGCTGGCGGTCTGAAGCAGAGGCAGCAGGTCGTGCTGGGTGTAGCCGAGGTCACCGACAGTGAAGCCGAGGCCGCCGATGCTCCCGCGCAGGACCTCGGCGAGCGTCCAGGCGGACGCCGCGCCGAGCGCGCGCAGCATGGGGTCAGGGCAGCGGTTACATGCGGCCCCAGCGCCGCCGGCCAGGGCGAAGAAGAGCCCCTGGAAGAGTATGATGGCCACCCAGCCGACGGCGCCGTAGGTGAGCATATACGAGGCATATGCCCCGATGAAGCAGACGCCGAAGAGCAGGCCCAGCAGTGCGCCGCCTGCCGGGCGCACCTGGCTGAGCGCAAAGAAGAAGGGCACCAGGGCTACCCAGGCAAGCGGGCCGAGATCGGCCGGAGGGAAACATAGGTAGAGGAGAAAGGCGGCGGCTACGACCGCGCCCAGCTTCCACCAGGTGATGCGCGGGGTTACGGCAACCGGGGG
>CBFDBV010000613.1:0-2268 GCA_965603135.1 uncultured bacterium | reverse complement strand
TCGGCCTGGCTCCCGTGGATGATCCAGTCGTGCTGGCCTCCGCCCACGATCCTGAAGAGGTCAACGCAGTAGGCCCTCGCGTTATCAACATCTATCAGCAGGCAGGCGCGGCGGTAGTCTGAGGCCTTCTCGGGATACGCGGACCTCGCGCCTGCCTCCACCATCCTTACCCAGCCATCCGGGTGATACGTGATGGGCTCGCCGAAGCCGACGCGCTGCTTGGTGGCGTCAACCATCACCGTGTTGTGGACCACCGTGTGATCCAGCCAGCCGTGGCGCCGCGGGTCGAAGGTGTCGGCGGTCTCGGGGTAGCCCAGGTCGGGTATGAGCGGGTGGTTGTGCGCGTAGACCTCGAGGTTCAACCGATCGTAGTGCGTGTGTCCCTGGTAGTACCCGTAGTACAGTGCCAGCGCCGTGGGGTTCTCCTCGGGGCCCGTCTGAAGCGTGGCATAGCCGAGCCCGGGCAGCAGCTCGCTGGTCACGCCGACGCGTTGGCCGTAGTGCTCGGCAGCGACGCGGATCTCGTCCTCCAGGTTCTCCTCGAAGAGCCGGTGGCGGAAGGGGCGGTCTCTCTGCACCATCACCTGCGCCTGGCGGGGGTCGCGCATCCTGCGATAGGCACCCTCCAGGTACGTCGGCGTGACGCCCAGGCCGCCCGCGAACATGTTGTTCGAGTCGCCCATGGGCTGGGTCATCGTCCCGCACACGAGCATCTTCAGCGGCCAGGTGTAAAGGCCCTGGAAGCGCGGTTCCTCCCAGATGTTCACGCCGTTGAGCAGCAGTAGCTCGGCCACATCCTCCAGCTCAGTCATCCAGCCGCAGTTGTAGCTGGGCGACTCGAAGGGAACACCATCGCGATGAAACAGATTGATCATCGCGTCAGGCAGCGGCGTGTCCGTGTACAGTGTCACCTTCTCCGGGCCCTTCATCACCGACTCGACCATCTCGGCGCTGGTCTGCTCGCCCTCGTCGGTGTCCAGGACAAGGGCAATGCGCAGCAGGGCCGACTGATGCATGCCGTAGTTGCCCTGGATGCGATGCGAGCCGTCGGCGATGTCCTTGGCCGCGACCCTGAGGATGCGATCCTCGATGTCCCGGCGGATCTGCTCGGCGCTCTGTCCGGTGAACTGCTCCAGCTCGGCGTCGCCCTCGATCGCCGGGTAGATGGCGTCGTACGCCAGCGTCACGTCCTGAATCGTGAAGCACTCCCAGGTGTGGTACTGCAGCCGGCCCAGGTACCAGGACATGAACTCCAGGCCGTAGCGCGACTGCTTCTCGTACGCATAGTCGGGGTAGTACTGAGCCAGCTTCCGCACAAGGAGCGCGGTCTTGTGCGCGTACTTCCGCTCGCCGGTGAGCAGGTACGCCTGCGACATATCCCGGATCGCGGGCAGCAGCCAGCGGCGCGTCATCTCGCCCGCGTAGAAGCCGACGAACCAGAACTTCTTCTCGTGACCGGGCACCTGGCAGCCCCAGCCGTCGTCCACGTACTCTCCGGTCAGGAGGGACTTGTCCTTGCAGCCGCCCTGCAAGTAAGCCCAGAAGTCGTTGGAGGGGTACAACTCGCCGTCCACCGGGCACTGGATCTTGTAGGGCTCGTCGAATGACATCTTCCAGCTCTTCTTCCGCCCCGGGTACTTGAGAATGGCCTCGCCGTGGACGGGGCAGCCGCTGTTATGCACGGTGCCGCAGCGCGCGACCTCCAGCGGCGGCACCAGGTGCTGGAGGCGTTCGTCGTCGTAGGCGGCCCACCGCTCGGCGCGGGCGATGATCTTGTCGCGCTCCTGCTGCGCCCACTCGTACTTCGCCAGGTTCTCTTCCATCCACCCCAGCCGCTCCTCGGTGTAGAAGGTCCGCCCCGTCTTCGCGTTGCCGCCCACGGCACACGCCGCCAGCAGTCCGAGCAGCACAAGCGATCTCAGCGGCATCTGTATCCGCCCCCTGGCTAGTGTACTCTACTAGGTTGCGCAATTCCGTACCAGACCAAATGGCCCCGGGAGGCGCTTGGCGGGCACCTGGAGGGGCAGAATACGAGGGCCCAACCTTCGCCAAGGCTACGGCGGGCAAGCTGGCCCGTGGTCAGGGCCGCACGAAGTATCCGGCCCGCCTGTGGGCCGGATGGGGCCCCTGCGGCTCCTGCGGAGCCGCTTTCCCCATTCCGCCCCTCCGATTATGCCACGGTCTTCTGCAGGCAAATGACTCCGCGATGGCTACGCAGTATTTCGCGTAGCCACCGCATTTCCCCTCCGCTCCACCGCCATCGGCAGG
>CBFDBV010000612.1:0-2295 GCA_965603135.1 uncultured bacterium | reverse complement strand
TCAGCAGGCAAGCGCACGACTCCATGATGGCGCGGGCGATGTGCGCCCGGGTGTGCCCGAGGGTCAGGCCGACGATCGCCCCTCGTGCGCTCGGGTTGAAGGTGGGACAGGCCGTGCCCGAAAAGTGCGGGAGCACGGTCAGCCCCTCGCAGCCGGGCGGGACCTCAGCCACGTCGGCCAGGAACTCATCGTAGCCCGCGCCCGGCTCGCAGAGGTCGCGGAACCACGTCAGAACGATCGCCGAGGTGGTCCCGAACGGCATACCGTAGTGCGCGCCCCGCACGGCGTGGACGCCGACGAACATCCGATCGTCATCGAGCAGCGCCTCGGTGGTGGCTACGACGGCGAGCGCGGTGCCGGTGGTCTCGGTGACGAGGCCGGGCCTGACATTGCCCGCGCCGATGGCCCCCGCAAGCTGATCGTTGGCTCCAACACAGACGATGACGCCGGCGGGGATGCCCAGCTCCTTCGCGGCTGCCGCGTGCACCTCGCCGACCGCAGTGCCCGGAGGATGCACGGGTGGAAGCTGCTCGGGCGTGATGCCGGCAGCATCCAGCAGCTCCGGCGACCAGGCCGCCGCTCGTATGTCATAGAGCCCGCCCATCTGAGCGATGTTGTAGTCGGTCGCGGCCTCGCCGGTGAGCCGGTAGATCAGGTAGTCGGGCAGCCAGAGGAACTTCGCTGCGGCGTGGGCCCCTGGCGCGTGCTCGGCAAGCCAGGCGATCTTGAAGAGCGTAAGCTCGCCCGGCACCCACGGATAGCCGCAGATGCGGCGGTAGCGGTCGCGGCTGAGCCACTCGGCCTCCCACCGTTCAGCCAGGTCCTGCGCGCGGTTGTCCACCCAGACGATCGCGTCGCAGAGCGGCTCGCCGCCGGCGTCCAGCGGGATGAAGCTCTCGCCCTGGGAGCTGAAGCCGATGGCCGTTAGCTCGGCGGGGTCAACGCTCGCGCGGGAGAGGACGCTGTGAGCGCCCGCGACCGCCGCCTCCCAGTAGGCGTCGGGCTTCATCTCCGCCCAGCCCGGCCTGGGCGTGCGCGCGGTGTACTCCGCGCTATGCACGGCCAGCATCCGCCCATCGTCATCAATGAGCGCGGTCTTCAGCGCGGTTGTGCCGATGTCGAAGGTCAGGTAGGTAGCCATGTCTTACGCGTACCCGAACTCTTTCTCGACCTCCGCGATGGCCTCTTCGATGATGTCCATCCCCTTTGCGGCAAGCTCCGGCTGCATCACGATGGGCGGCGACATACGCAGGATGTGACCGGCCGGCACCCACGCCAGGCCCTTCTGGAAGGCGCGCTGGTAGACCAGCTTGCCCGCCTCCTCGAAAGGCTCCTTCGTCTCGCGATCCTTGACCAGCTCGATGCCCAGCAGGCAGCCGAGCCCGCGCACATCGCCCACGATGGGATGAGCCTCCTTGATCTGAGCCATGCGCCGCGTGAAGTAGTCGCCCAGCTCCAGGGCGTGCTCAAGCAGGCCCTCCTCCTCCATGACCTCCAGGCTGGTCAATGCCGCCGCACAGGCCATCGGGTTGCCGCCGTAGCTGGTGGAGGCCGAGATGCGGTCAATGCTCTCCTTGTGCTTCTCGGAGACCAGCATCGCGGTCACCGGGAAGCCGTTGCCGAAGCCCTTGCCGACGGTGACCACATCCGGGCCGGTGTCCCAGTGCTCCATGCAGAAGTGCTTGCCGGTGCGGCCCATCCCGCAGAGGACCTCGTCGGCCATCAGGAGTATGTCGCGCTCGTCGCAGAACGTGCGCAGCTTGGGGAAGAAGTCGTCGGGCGGGAAGACCGAGCCGGCCCAGCCCTGGACAGGTTCCAGCACGAAGGCCGCGACCTGGCCGGTGGTCGCCTGATCAATGAACTCGGCGTAGAAGTCCAGGTAGGCGTCGGTGTCAATCGCGCCCTCGGAGGTGGTGAAGATCGGCCGGTAGGGGCAGGGGCGAGGAACCATGTAGAAGCCCTGACCGCGGCCCGCGCCGCTGGCCGGGGTCATCCTGCCCAGGCTGACCGCGTGGCCGGTCTTGCCGTGGAAGTCCATAAAGCAGGAGATGAACTCGAACTTGCCGGTCGCGGCGCGGCATACGCGCAGGCCCGCCTCGACCGCCGTGGTACCGCTGTCGTAGAGTTGGATGCCCGTCAGGTCCCAGGGCTGGACCTCCGCCAGCTTCTCCAGCAGTTGCACCTTCACCGGCGTGTTGAAGTCGTGGCAGTTCATCAGGCTCTTCGCCGCGGCCGCGACGGCCTCGCTGACCTTCGGATGGCAGTGCCCGAGCGTGGTCACGTAGATGCCGCTGG
>CBFDBV010000611.1:0-2324 GCA_965603135.1 uncultured bacterium | reverse complement strand
GGCGGCGAGGCTGACCTGCTCACAAGCACGGTCCGATGGCTGGCCGGTCTGCTCTGAGGCCCCCCGACCGCACAGGGAGGAACAGAGAATGCGAGTGCTTGCGTCTGTCGCGTTGTGCGCTGTTGCCGTGACCTGCCAGGCTGCCGACATCGTCATGGTGCGCGGGGGCTCGGCCTATGACGGTATCACGGCCAACCTGCTCGACTCGGCCGGGCTGGAGTACGACTCCATCGCCGAGGACGCAGCCGTCGAGGGCGCCCTCGCCGACTATCGCATGGCGATCTTCCCCTTCAACCCCAAGTACAGGGGCGAGGGGTTGGATCGAGTCGTCGAGTTCGTCGAGGGCGGCGGCAAGCTCATGTGGATGTCGGGCATTCCCTCTACGCTGCAGGAGATGCTGGGCATCGGCGAATGGGAATCGCGCGGCAAGAGCTACCCAGGCGAGTTCGGCGTGATGGTCTTCGCTGAGGACCGGCCTCCGGAGTTCCCGGCAACGGTGCACCAGACGTCCCCCAACAGCCGGATCGTGCACGAGGTGCTGGACCACGCCCGCGTTCTGGCCGTGTGGCACGACACCGAGGGGAAGGACCTCGGCTTCCCGGCCGTCATCGCAACCGAGGACACGCTGTGGACGGCGCACGTGTTCTGGCATGGGGCGAACGCGGACGAACAGCGCCACCTGCTGATGGCGACGGTGGCGTATCTCCTGCCCGACACGCTGCCCGGCATGGTCGAGGGCGTGATGGCCGAGGCCCTGGAGCTGGGCGGCTATGATGACTTGGACTCTCTGGTTGCCGCGGCCGAGGCCCACCCGGGGGCCCTTCCCATCGCCCGGCGTGCGCGCGACAACGTGGCGCAGGTGCGGGAGCTGCTGGCGTCCGAGACGCCGGGAGCGGCGCTGTCGGTCGCCGACACGGTGCGTGGGGACATCCAGACCGCCGCCGCCGCAGTCTTCCCCTCGCGCCCCTATGAGTTGCGTGGGGCGTGGATGCACCCCGACGACGCCTTCGACTATGAGGCAGCCATGCAGGAGCTGGCGGACGCCAACTTCAACGCGGTGTTCCCGATCGTGTGCGGCCCTAACTACGCCAAGTACCCCAGCGACTACGCTTCACAGTACACCGAGCGCGACCACGTGAGAGAATGCCTGGAGGCTGCGCACAGGCACGGCATCGAGGTGCACCTGTGGAAGGCGAACTGGCAGACCTCACCGAGCCGGAATCCGGAGGTCGTCGAGCAGTTCATCGCTGACGGGCGCATGGTCACCAGCATTGACCAGGCTCGTGGCGGAGAGGAGAAGGGGCGCTACCCGTGGAGCAAGCGCTGGCTGGACCCCTCCGAAGAACGCAACCGACAGCTTGAGTTCGACATGATGATGGAGCTGGTCGAGAAGTACCACCCCGACGGGATACACTACGACTTCATGCGCTACCCGTCGGGCAGCTACTGCTACTGCGACCGCTGCCGGGCGAAGTTCCAGCAGTGGGCGCAGGTGACAGTCGAAAACTGGCCGGACGACTGCTATGGGGCCGGGAAGCTCGCCGACCGCTACCGCGACTGGCGGCGGCATCTGCAGACCTCCCTCGTCGAGAAGATCGCTCAGGCGGCGCGCGCCCTTGACCCTGACGTCAAGATCTCCCTCGCCGCGCGAGCCAGCATGACCGGCTCGTTCGACGGCGACGCTCAGGACTGGGTCACCTGGGCCCACGAGCACTACCTGGACCTGCTCTGTCCCATGGACTACACCTCGAGCGTCGGGGTGTTGCGCCGCAAGCTTGAGCCCCAGGTCGAGGCGATTGATGGCGCGATCCCCGTCTACGCCGGCATCGGCGTGAGCCCCACGCGCTCCGCGACGCCCGTGAACCTGTCGCAGCAGATTACGCTGGCGCGCGAGCTGGGCGCGGACGGCTTCCTGATGTTCTCGCTCAGCCCGTTCTCCCGCGCCATGCTGCCCGCGCTGGCGCTCGGTGCCACCTCGACCCCGGTTGACATCATGCCCCACCATCGGCAGTCGGCCACGGCAACCTTCATCTACCCCGAGGGCGTAGCTGAGGCTCCCAAGCGGACCTACGCGCCGGGGACGAGGCTGGATGTCCGCGTGAGCCTCGCGGCCACGGGCCAGGGCATCGAGCAGCTTACCGTCCAGGCGTTGGTGATGCCGGCGGCGGGCGTGGCTGTGGCCGCGGGGAGCGACCGCTTGCGGGCGCCGGGCGGCGAAGCGGCGACCCTGACGGACTACCTCTCCAGCAAGCAAGCGGCCCGCGACCTCACCGTGCAGTTGCAGCCGGAGCCTGGCATCTGCCAGGTCATCCTGCGCGGCGAGG
>CBFDBV010000610.1:0-2328 GCA_965603135.1 uncultured bacterium | reverse complement strand
TACTGCTGGTGCCGCTGAGGGGGCTGGATGCCTCGGCGTGGACGCTGGCGGTGCTTGGGATTGCAGCGTTGGTGGCGTGTCTCCCGCTCGCACGCAGGCGCGGCGCGCGGGCCACGAATGGCTGATAGCCGTCAAAAGGGTGCGGGAACGATGACCGGCGATCTCCGGGCCGTAGTGATCAGGCTGGGCATGGAAGGCGCGGTGGGCTTGCGACGCTCGTGGGTCGTGCTGCCGCTCATAGTTGCGTGCAGCATCTGCTCGGGCGAGGACATCCCGCCCGAGTGGGGCGAGATGTGGCAGGCGCAGCTCCCAGAGACCGAGCGGCACCCTTCGCTGTTCTACGATGAGAGCGACCGCGAGCGGATGCTGGAGCGGCTGTACGAGGAGCCCTGGGCGCGCTGGTGGGGGCAACTGGAGCGGATCGGCCTGCGCCACAAGCCCGCGCTCAAGTGGTGGCTCCTCGGCGACGAGGAGCAGGCGGCGCAAGCGCGCGAGGACCTGGTCGAGAAACCGATCTGGCGCGAGGAATCGCACGGCTACCTCGAGCCCAGTTCTCACCGCTTCTCGGACTATGTCGTCGCCTATGACTTGCTCGCCTCGTGGGACGGGCTCAGCGCCGAGGACCACGCCATCATCCGCGACCGGATCGCGGCGGAGGCGGACTACTACTACGAGACGATGAACGGCGTTCCCGGCGGAGCGAACTACGGCAACCAGCGCGTGTTGGGCTGCTCGGCGCTGGGGATGGCCGCGCTGGTCCTGCGCGAGTACCAGGACGGCGAGATCGGTCCGGCCAAGTGGTTGGGGCGAGCCCTGCACGAGATCCGCCGGGATGAGACCTTCTGGTTCTTCCGACCCGGGGGTCTGTTCGTCGAGGGGCTGGGCTACACGAGCTACATGAACGTGCAGTTCGTGCAGTTCGCCATCGCGTATGAGCGGGCGACCGGCAAGTACCTCTTCGAGGACGCGCGGCTGCGCGAGTGGCTCACCTTCGCCGCGTATCAGCTCACGGCCAACGGTGAGCGGATCATCTGGGGCACCAGCGAGGCGGGCGTCGGCCTGGGGTTCTCTGGCCTGCTGTGCAACGAGCGCTACGGTCGCGACCTCGCGCCGCTGTTTCACCGCGCCTTCAACCTGCCTGCCAGCCCATCGCTGCACCCGTACCACATTCACATCGCCCTGGCCCACTATGAACCCGATGTCGCCGGCGACACGCCTCCGGCCTCGCGCTCCTTCGGACAGTCGCAGACGGTGGTGCTGCGCGAGAGCTGGGGACGCGACACGGTCGCGGTCTGGTTCGCGGGCAAGGATGGGACCTGGCCGCTCGACTACCGCTACGGAACATACAGCCACGGCGATTCAGGGCACTTCGTGCTGGCGGCGTGGGACGAGGTGCTGGCGACGGACTCGGGGTATGACCACTGGAAGAGCCGGGACTACTACGGCGCCGAGTTTCACAACGTCATCCTGATTGACGGGGTGGGACCTGCGCAGGATACCCCAGGCGAGATGTCCAACATCAGCACCGAAGGGGCGGTGCGGCATGCCACGGTGACGACGGAGTATCAGGGCTGCACGGTGCGCCGCACGCTCGCGCTGGTGCGGGGACGGTACGTGTTAATCGCGGACCGCATTATCGCCGAGGTCGAGCACGAGTACGCCTGGCAGGTGCGATCAACCTGCCCGCCGGACAGCCCGGGCACGGAACTCGGCGAGCGATCGGTGACCTGGCCGGGCCTGGACGCGGACGGCTGGCGCAGCCTGCGCCCCGGCCGGACGCAACTGACCACGGTCGTGCCGCCCTTCGCGCGCCTGGCGCTGGAGTCAGGTCGCTGGCGGCCGATGTCGGGCCGGGACGAGTTCATCAACCAGGTGGCGCTGGCCCGGTGGCGCGGCGTCTCGGGCACGGGGCTGTTCGCGCTCATCCCCAACCTGCGGGAAAGTGCTGAGGTGACCTGGGAGGCGCTCGAAGGGCAGGATCTTGCGATCAGTGGGCCGGGCTGGACTGACAGGATCGTCGTGGCCCAGGGGGATGTCACCATCACCGGGAGCGATGGAGAAGTGAGCGAGCGGCTTCAGTTGTGAACTGCACGACGGCACCTGCGGCTGCCCGAGGGCGCTGCCTCGGCCGCAGGGCGACGCTGTCGCGATGCGGATGGGCCGGAAAGGTGAGCTATGATGATTCGGGGCACAACGCTGGGCATGCTCTTGCTTGGAGTGACGACAGTGCTGGGTGCGGCTGACGAGCTTGTGCTCGTTGACGCGGAGGCGGTATCGCGGTGGCAGGCCAAGGGCCCGGTAACACTCGCAGTAGCCGAGCGGGAGGGC
>CBFDBV010000609.1:0-2352 GCA_965603135.1 uncultured bacterium | reverse complement strand
ATGTAGGAGAAGCTGCCGGGCAGGACATGGAAGCGCTCCTTGATCGGCGCCCCTACCGGCCACTTGGGGACGCCGTCGCGGTTGACGCGCTTGCGGTGGTTCAGGTTCAGGCTCATGTCCAGGTAGCTCTCGGCGAATCGGAAGAGCGCGATCGCGGCCTTGTGGGCGTAGCGCCCATCTCCGGTGTACGCGAAGGCCAGTGCCGCCTCGTCAATCCCAGGGGTGAGCGTCCTCATGTAGGCCTGCCACTGGTGGTAGTAGGCGATGAAGGGCCAGCGCCACGGCGTGCCGTTCGGCGCCACAACCGGCTCCACGGGCTCGCAGCCGAAGCCGTCATCAGGGAACGGGCCCGAGTGCATGTCGCCGTTCGCCCAGTCGTTTGAGGGGAACCAGGTCCCGCAGTTCGGGCAGCCGACCTTCCAGGGGTGGTTGACCGGGTCGAACTTCCAGGGATAGAAGCCGCTGCGGCCCTCATAGATCGCGGTGCCGCAGACCGGGCAGCCCTTCCCTCTGCTGCCGCCGGGGTCAAGCAGGACCAGCAGGCAGGTGCGCGGGATCGCCGGCCCGGGGATGATGTTGAAGACCTCCTCATCGCTCATCTCCAGCCAGGCCTGAGCGCGACCGCCGGGCTGCCCGCCCGACTCGCGCAGGCGCGCAAGCTCCTGCTCGGTGTGCATGGTGCGGCGGGCCTTCACCTCGGTGAAGTCAGTGTCACCCACCGGCCAGATGCGCGGAAGCTGAATGCCCTTGTACTCTCGCGGCTCGTAGAGCGCGCTCCAGGGGATGATCTGCACCGGCAGGTCGAGTTCCCCGCCCGCGCCGGTGAAGCGGAGCGTCGTATCACCCGCCTCCAGTGCCCGGAAGTAGAAGCGCTGGATGCTGTCGTTGTCCCACTGGTCGTACATCTCCACGTTATCGGGGAACTCGACCCGAAGCACCCCGGCCCCGGCCGGCTGTTCCAGCGCGATGCGCAACGGCTGGCCGGGGAAGACCCAGAGGGGCTGATCCAGTACCTTCAACTCGGCCCACGCTCCGTTCACAGAGACGAAGAGCGCTGTGAGTGCGAGTACCACCAGTGTGCTGCGCAAGATGCGGTCACCCCCGTCGCATCGGGTCGCAAGGGCAAGGCGTATGCCTCGCAGGCTCACGTGTCTGCGGGCCGGCCTCAGTCTGCGCCGGCGGCGCGGACTTCGTGCGGCCCCTCCTTACGGCAGAACAGCGGCAGGCGCGCGGCGTGTGATGCCTCCGCGGTGCATCGGCTCCTGTTACTTGGCGCCCGCTTCCCGAACATAGCCGAGGATCTGTTCCCCGTTCATCCCCGCCAGTCCGAGGCTGGTGAGGCCACGCCGCGACTCGGCGCGGAGGTCGCGGCCCAGCAGGACTGACGCGACCTGCACGACCGCCGCTATCGTCGGCAACTCCACCCCGAACACCTCCGCCAGCTCCAGCATCGTCACCAGCCCGCAGGCCACGTCCTCGGTCAGGTAGCGATGCTCCAGCGACGCCGGCCCACCCAAACCCTGGAACCCCCCGCTGTCGCGGTAGCACTCCAAGTAGTCGGCGCTCTCGGCGTATCCCTGCTGCAGGCACATCTCCGGCTCGGGCAGCAGGTCAACTCCGACCGCGCGCCCCAGCGCCAGGCGGTCCTCATCCACGGCCTGGATGAGGTCGGCCACGGCCGGCGTGACCCCCTGCGCGTAGAACTCCCAGTCGCCCGCCGTGCGCTCGACCAGGCCGACGTTCGCCAACATTATCGCCGGATGGATGACCGGGTTGCCGTTGCTGAGCATCGTCTCCAGGACGTTGGCAGCCGGCACCAGGCCAGGGAACATCGGCTTAAGCAGGCGCACGACCCTCTCGGTCTCAGCCGCGGGTGGGGCTGTGGCCGTGGGGAGCGGCCCGCGAAGCGGGACGCAGGGCAGGGCCGCCGTCTTCACCAGCTTGATGCGGCGCTTGATGAGCACTCCGCGATCACCGCTCACCCGCGTGGCGTAGGTCAAGGTCGAGGTCTCCGCGAGGGTGGGGATGGAGCCGCCCTTCTCCCGGAGGATGTGCGCGAACTCCAGCGCGCCACCGGTGCTGCCCGGGTTGACAACCACCATCTGCTCGTCAGTGACCACCTGGGCCAGCAGGGACGCGATCTCCGCGTGGGCCAGCGCCTGCGTCACGACCATGATGACCTCGGCGCCCTCGCAGGCCTGCGCGAGGTCCACGCCAACCCAGTCAAGCTCGACCTCGGCTTGCTCGACGCCCGTGATTCTGAGCCTCGGGGCATCGGCCAGGGCCGCGATATTGCCGGCGAACCGGGGCAGCTCCCACAAGCGCACGCGCCAGCCGTGTAGCGCCAGGTCG
>CBFDBV010000608.1:0-2376 GCA_965603135.1 uncultured bacterium | reverse complement strand
CCTCACGGTGACCACGGACGTCCCGGGCGAAGAAACCCTCGAAATCCCCGTCTACGCGCACATCGTCGCGCAGGGACAATAGGGGCGCCTGACCGACGCGAGGCCCCGCGAAACCCACGCCCCGCCGGGCCTGGGCCGGTACGCCAACCGACTGCTGCTGCTGACGTTCTGCTACGATCCCGCGTCCGCCAAGAGCCTGGCGGCCGCCAAGCGGCGCGTGAGCAACTGCTTCAGCGTGCTAGGGATCGGCTACATGACCTACGACGGCCAGAAGTTCCTTATCTGCCACGACGGCATAAGCTCCGCCGAAGCCGCCGGCCCCGCAGCACCGGATGGAGTGTCAGCGCAAGGGCTGGGCATCAACACTCAAGGCAAGCCCTGGGGCCACGCTGGCACCTCTCTCTACAAGTGGGACGGCGCCTACAAGAACCTGGTCATGGTGTTCGCCGGCGCGTGATGCACCAGACGTGCGTAGAGAGCCTGCGCCCGCAGAACTGCCATCCGTGCCGTGCAATGATCTGGTGCGGCTCCCCTTGGCGCAGTGCTGCAATGACCAAGGAGAGCCAGCCCGGGGGGCGAGAGCAATCTGAAGAGGAGGTCAGGAGACAATGGCGATCACAGCGGAGCGTAACCGGGACTATAAGGAGATTTGCGGCTATCGCGAGGGCGCGCGCTACTGCAAGATGGACCTGCACACTCACACGCCAGCCTCACAGTGCAGCAGCTTCACTCTGCCCACTCAACTCGATGCCGTGTTCCCCGAAGAGCCGCCGAATCCAACCAGGAAGTGGCGTGACGAGTGCTATGAGTTCCTGAAGAAGCTCGCCGGTGGCGAGCAGTCGTTCGACGCGGCGTACGATGAGTACCGGAATGAGCAGCGCCCCTCTCTGGCCGGGCCCCCTCGGCTCGACCCCAGGGCTATCAGACGAATTGCCCGGTCCTGGCTGGACCAGATCTGGTGCGATTATGATGAGCAAGAGAAGAGACACAGCGCCGCCGAAAAGGATGAGCGCGATGCGCGCGTCACGCTGGCCTTCCGCGATGTCCGCAACTACCTGGCAAGCCTCGTCTTCCCTGAGGAGTTCGTGCTGCGCTGTTACATCGAGGGCCTTCAACTCGTGGCTCTCACCGACCACAACCATCCAGGTTACATCGTCCCGCGGCTGCCCGCGCTTGGCACGTGGCTGTCGGCGCTGCAGACGGTCAACGCAGACTACGCCAAGGACGTGCGCAGCCGACAGTCCAGGGGCGAGAAGGTGCGTGCAGTGATGATCGCCCGCCTGCGGCTTGCGCACGAGCGGCTGGAACACGGCTTCGCTGAAAGCAGCCACACTGATCGGGAGATCGGCAAGCAGCACAAGGAGGCCGTGAGGAAGAAACTGCGGGCTCAGAAGGCCCGACTCGCTCACATCCGGGAACGCCTGGACTTCTGGGAGTGTGCGGGCGACCTGCCGCGGCCGCTCACCCTCTTGCCCGGCGTCGAGATCACGGTGAGCAACGTGCACCTGCTGGCGCACTTCCCGCCGGAATGGTACGTCCCGGGCCGCATCGGGAGCATCTTGCGGGCCATCGGCATCCCGGAGGAGCAGTGGGGCAACGGGTTCGTGGCCGCGGCCTCGGCCAGCGTTCAGGACACGATCGAGCTCGTGGCCGAGGAGGGCGGCGTGGCGATTCCGGCGCACGCAAACAGCGATTTCAAGGGCCTGCTCCGCTTGTTCAGGAAGGGACTGGCTCTGAACAAGGTGCTCGAGCACCCGGCCCTGCTTGCCCTGGAGACCATCGGCGGGTCCGTCATCGCCAAGGAGCCCGGCAAGCCGGGACTGGACGCGTGCGAATCGCTGGCGTGGCTCGACAGCGGCCGCTATCGGCCCGCCCGCACCAAACCCCTTTGCTTCGTCAAGGGCTCGGACGCTCACGAGTGCCGCATCGAGCTGGACGGCACCGGCGAGGACCTCGGCCTGCGATTGAGCTACGTGAAGCTGGACATCCGCCCGAATGACACCGCCCAGGAGATATTCGGTTCTCTGCGCCTGGCTTTGCTCAGCGGGCAGAACCGTGTCATCGAGTATCCCACGGAGGACGGCTACAACTACGCCCCGCCGGACAAGGACTACCGCCTTCGAGCTGCGGAGCGCGCGTCCCTCATCGACTGCGAGCTGCGCCGTCCCACGATCCTGGGCATGACGGTCGCAGGCGCGGGCTCCTACGCAGATGGTCTCGCCATCCGCTTCAACCCGTATCTCAACTGCGTGATCGGCAGCGGCGGCAAGTCAACTGTCGTCCGCCTGGTCGGTTACGCCTTCGGGGTGCAGAGCTTCATGCGGGGGACGCGGAAGCAGTGGCTGCCCGAACTGGTCCGGCTGTTCTGGCGTGAGG
>CBFDBV010000607.1:0-2401 GCA_965603135.1 uncultured bacterium | reverse complement strand
CCCGCCGTCACGATGTCAAGCCACTTGATCTTCTGCGCCGGGCGCGGGTTCTCCCACTCGCTCAGGAAAATGCTCTTGCCCCTTCCCGAGAACCACACCACCCTCGCGTTGGTGTGCGACTTGGCCTGGTACCAGTCACCCAGGTCAACGCGGTTATTGACCACAAAGTCAGCGGTCTTGCCGTCGCTGTAGTGGACGACATACCGCAGCAGCTCTTCGCCGTCCGCCGCACTCACCCAGGCGGCAGTGTGCAGGAAGTACAGCCTCTTCAGGCTCTTCCAGACCCCGATCTCTTTCATCTCGGCCGGGAACACCGGCTCGGGATGCTTGGGCGAGGCGCCCAGAACCAGCGCCGAGTCGTCAACCCGAAACGGCACCCCGCCAAAGAGCTTGACCCCGCGCGGGATGTCGTGCAGACCCTCGCGCAGCCCCATCCACCCCTGGCCATCCCGGTCCTCAACCGTGCGGTTGCACTTCTTGCGGAAGTTGACGATGTGCACCTCGTCCAGGCTCAGGATCGGCTGGTCGGACACCCCGCCCGTGTCGCCGGCCAGCGGCGGAATGTCTGCGGTCTCCCAGGGCGTGGCAAGCGCATAGTGCAAGAGGTTGTAGCCGAAGGCCCGGGCGGCGCTGTCGGTGCGGTAGGTCTCCGTTACCCGCAGTTGCGAGAGCAGGCAGGCGCCCTCGCCCATGCGGAACTCCACGACGGCCATCCCGAAGTCGGGGGCGGACGAATGAACGAAGCCTATGCGCGGACCCGCGCCCCCCGCCAGCAGGTTCGGCCCCCACGGCTGAAGCAGGCTGGTGTACAGGACGTGGTCCCGGCCCCAGTCCTCGAACTCGGCCGCGCTCATCCCCCGGAAGATGGGATGCTCGAGGGGAATCGGGTCCGCGTTGGGCACGGGGCCGCATTTCTCGTAGTACATCGCCGGCGCCCACGGGATCTGTCCAGACATATCCTGCTCGAACGCGATGATCCTGCCGCCGGCCTCCACGAAGTCCCGCAGCGCGCGGGCGTTCCTGGAGACCGTGGCATCTACGCTGTCCCGCCCCAGCACCAGGACCTCGCAAACACTCAGGTCGGCCAGGTCGGTCAAGCGGTCGTACTGCACGCCGGTCGTCTCGAGCAGCGCGGCCGCCGTGTCCGCGCCCTGGGGAACCTCGTAGAGGGCAACCCGCCTGGTCGCGGCGAACGGAGCGAACTCCGTCTTGCCGCGGACGAGCACCCGGTGCACGTTCCGGCTGAGGTCGTGACCCTCTCCCTTCAGCTCCAGGACGAGCTGGTATGATCCCGGCGGGCTGTCCGGTTTGAGCCGCAGCGTAACCGGCATAACTGCTCGCTCGCCGACCTGAAGCGTCTCCACCGATACAGTCGCCTGCGCCACGGGCTCCGAGCCGTCCTGTTGCAGGCTGACCTGCATCTCGCCCCGGAAATCCTCCCGGGACCAGTTGATGACGTGGGCATCGAAGGACAGGCCGTCCTCGGCGAAGATGTGCTCCTCCCAGAAGTCGGGGATGGCGATGAGGTGTTGCTGGGCCATCCGAATTGCCGCCATCTCAGGCGAGCCGTACTCGTTGGCGATCCGCTTGCGCTCGGCATCCACCCTTTCGAGCACGAAGCGCTTCAGCGCGAAGAAGGAGTATCCGGCCTCGCGCGGGCAGTCGCGGCGAAAGATCTCGACCGCGCGATGGTAGTAACGGCCGCGCGCCTCGGCGTCGGCCTGGTAGCTGCGGGCGATGCGCGAGCCGCCGACCGCGAGCCGGGCGAGATACTCCCGCGAGATGCGATGGTGCGTGTACGGTTCGCGCCTTGCCTTCAGGTCCGCGATCAGCTTCACGTACCCCTCAACGGTTGGGTTCCCGTCCTCATCGAATATCTCCGGCGTGATGACGCACAGGTTATGCGCTTTTCCGGCGTGGGCCAGCCATTCGCCGTTGATGACCGGTAGCTCTTGCCCCGCGTAGATGCTGAACAGATCGTCGTATTCCGCGTTGTAGCTGCGCGCCGCGTCAATCCACCGGCTGTAGATCATCTGGTAGTTGTGGTAGTCGAGGTAGTCCGCGGGCAGCGGCTTTGACTTCAGCTCCGGCTCCCCTCGCTCCCAGTGAAGGCCGGAGGCGTGTGTGACCGGCCGCTGCTGGGGGTCATGCGCGTGCAGGAACTCGTAGAGAAGCTCGGCGTAGCGCCGGATGTTCGGCTCGCCTGCGCCCATCTCATTGCCGCCGCTCCAGGTCACCACGCAGGGCGAGTTGTAGTGGTAGTGGACCCACCGTTTCAGCTTCTCCCGGAGGTCGGGCAGGAAGGCGCTCTTGTCCGCGGTGAAGCTGGCCGAAACATCGTGGGTGCCCAGGTAATCCACCAGTTGCTGCTCGGGGGGCAGGGGCTGAAGCGCCGCCGGGG
>CBFDBV010000606.1:0-2402 GCA_965603135.1 uncultured bacterium | reverse complement strand
CCCGCTCAGTCGGTCAACGCGTCGAGCAGCGCGTTCGCGATCACGACGTGCCCGGTGCGGTTCGGGTGCACCGGCTCCGGGCAGAAGACCTCGGACTCGCGGTACTTGAGCTGCTCGGCGAAGATGTGGTGCATCGGCACGCGCCGCGTGTCGTACTTCTCCGCCATCTCCTCCACGACCGCGATGTACTTCGGGATCGTCTCCAGCACCATCGCGCGGAAGCCGTCCCCGTCGCCATCCACGCTCACGTAGAACGGGTCAATCAGCACCACCTGCGCTCCGATCTCGTCGCGCGTGCGCGCCAGGATGCCGTCGCACTTCTCGCGGAACAGCTCCAGCGGCACGTTCGGCTCCACGCCGCGCAGCACCGAGTGCAGGTCATTGATGCCGATCATTATCGAGAGCCAGTCGGGCTGGTGGCGGATGACGTCGTCGCGCCAGCGGTCGAATAGCCCGGTGACGCGGTCGCCACCGTTGCCCTTGTTGATGCAGGCGATGTTGCGCTCGGGGTACTTGGCGGTGATCAGGTCAATGAAGATGGCGACATAGCCCTGTCCGTAGGGTGCTGCCGCCGCGCGCCTGCCTGCGTCGGTGATGGAATCGCCGATGAAGAGGATGCTCTGTCCGTCCTGAACTGCAAAGTCGGCCATCAGGTCGCCTCCGTATCTATCGTTGCCGTCACACGTAGGTCGGGCTTTCCAAGCCTGTCCGCCGTAGCCTTGGCGAAGGCGGGCCCGACACGCCGTTGGACAGGACCACGGAGTCGGCCAAGAATGCCCGACCTACGCGATGGTGTGTGAGCGGGGAGACGGGGCCGTCTGCCCGCACGCCTGCGGCCCGTCGTCATTCGATCGGCACCGCGTCCAGGCTCCAGCGCACCACGCCCATGTGATAGCGCTGGTGCCAGGGCGCGCAGTTGGCGTAGTACGCAGTGACTATCTCCCCGCTCTCCACCTGGACGCTGGACGGATACCCCAGGTCGCCCTCCAGCAGTCCGCCCACGATTACAAACGGTGTGCACCAGGTCGCGCCGCCGTCCTTGCTGATGCGCCCCATGACGCCCCGGAAACGGGGGATGCGGCTGCCGTAGCTGAGCAGTACGCGCCCATCGGCAAGCTCCAGCAGATGCCCGGGGTGCTGGTTGGGCAGGGTCAGGTACTCGCCGGCCTCCCAGGTCCTGCCCTCGTCGGTGGAGCGGAACAGCCGCAGGTTCGCGCCGAGGCCGATCCCCGGCTCGTCGGTTCTGAGCCCCGCCAGCCTCACCACGGCAAGCCACGGGCCCTCGCGCGGGATCAGCAGGTCCGTCTCGTTGTAGTTGTGCGCGCCGATCACGCTCGCCTGGCCCCAGGTGCGGCCTCCGTCGGCACTGCGCAGCAGGACGCTGCAGTTCGATGAGTAGCAACTGGCGACCAGCTCCTCACCGTTGAGGCAGATGTCGCCGAAGGGGATGAGAACCGGCGGCTCCGGGTAGACGGGGATCTCGCCGCCCGCCGGTGCGATCTCGCCGACCTGCTCCCAGGTGTGCCCATTGTCCTCCGAGATGCAGACCCACGGGGGGATCGTAACCCCGCGCGGATTCCCGCCGGCGCCGTCCAGGCTCCAGCCGCTGCACAGCACGACCAGGTGGCCCTGGGCGTTGAGGCCGGCGGCGAGGTTCATCCGCACGCTGGGCGGCTCGTGCTGGGTGACGGTGCTGCGCAGCGCCCAGGAGCTTCCCGCGTCCTCGCTCACCCACAGTTCAGGATCGCCTTCGTCCCACCCGTGGCTGGGCTGGTTGTAGATGATGGCGCCGATCTCGCCGTTGGGCAGCATGGTGAGGTTCGGCCATGCACAGTGATCCAGCGCGGTGACGACGTGGTACGCGCCCTCAGGCAGCTCAATGTGATATGACATCTCGCTGGCTCCTCTGCCGTGTCCTCCGTGGCGGACAGGCACCCCGGCGGCACGGCTCTGCTACTCCCCCATCGCCTTGACTACGACCCGCTTGCGCCGCTGGCCGTCGAACTCGGCGTAGTATATCTGCTGCCAGGGTCCCAGGTCGAGCGCTCCGTCGGTGACGGGCACGATGACCTCGTGGTGGATGAGCAGGGATTTGAGGTGCGCATCGCCGTTGGTCTCGCCGGTGCGGTGATGGTGGTAGTTCGGGTTGAAGGGCGCCAGGCGCTCGGCCCATTCGTCAATGTCCTGGATAATGCCTGCCTCGGCGTCATTGACGTAGACGCCCGCGGTGATGTGCATCGCCGAGACCAGCACCATTCCCTCCTGGATGCCGCTGTCGGCGACAATGCGCTCGACCTCGCCGGTGATATTTACGTATTCGCGCTGCCGATCGGTCTCGAACCACAGATACTCGGTCGCCGTCTTCATACTGTCGTCCTCCTCATCATAGCAGAAGAGCCCCC
>CBFDBV010000605.1:0-2419 GCA_965603135.1 uncultured bacterium | reverse complement strand
GTCGCCGGCCCGCTGTCGGGCTGCTGGAAGCCGCTCGTCGCCAGCGAGCGTAGCTCCGGCGCGAACAGCCCGCTGTCTGTCTCGCGCTCGAGGATGTCAATGTTCCCCTTGTAGAGCTGGGCCACGTACTTGCCGCTCACCACCGCCTGCGAGGACTCGATGAAGGCCGCGCAGTCCTCGGTGAACGGGTGGAACCACGCCCCGTGGTAGACCTGGTAGGCCCAGAGGCGCTCGATGTTCGGCTTGTTCTGCACCTGCTCCTTGGTCAGGCAGAGCTGCTCCAGGTCGCGATGCAGCTTGAGGATCACCTCGGCCGCAGGCGCCTCGTAGGCCTCGCGGGACTTGAGCGCGATCATCCCGTCCTCGAACATATCAATCTTGCCGATGGCGTTCTCGCCGGCGACCCCGTTGAGGTACTTGATGATGTTCGCCAGCCCGGTCACCTCGTCCGCGCGGATGGGCAGGCCGGCCTCGAACTCCACCTCGATGCTCCGCGGCTCATCGGGCGCGTTCTCGGGGAACTTGTACCAGACGTAGTCCTCCTCCGGGATGCGCATCTGGAGGTTGTCTACCTCGCCCGAGCCGATGGAGCGGCACCACATGGTCAGGTCATCGCCGATGCCCGCCTTGTACGGGATGCCGTACTTCTCGCTCAGGTCCTTCTCATCCTGACGCGTGAAGTCGAAGTCGCGCACCGGCAGGATCACGGCCAGGTCGGGGGCGAAGATGGCGAACACATTCGACATCCGGTACTGGTCGTTGCCCTTGCCGGTGGAGCCCTCGCAGATGGCGTCGCATCCCTGCTCGACGGCGTACTCGGCGACCTTGCGGGCGATGAGCTGCCGCGTCATCGAGGTCGCCACCGGGTAGCCCTCGTAGTTGGCGTTAGCGCGGATGGCGCGGGCGACCCAGTGGTCCGCGAACTCCTCGGTCGCGTCCATCATCTCCCAGGGCACATCCAGCAGCTCGGTCTTGGAGCGGCAGTCCTCGATTTCCTGGTCGGTCAGCCCGACGTTGACGGTGACTGCCAGGACCTCCTCCGCCCCGTAGTAGTCCTCCAGCAGCTTGATGGCCAGGGTCGAGTCCAGGCCGCCGGAGAACGCAAGCGCGACCTTCTTGGCCTGCTCAAGCTCGACTTTGGGTTGCACTGAAGGGTCAACCGGGGTCATACGTAGCACCTCCTGGGTGTTTCCGACATCGGACAACGGACATCGGACCAACCGCAAACGGCCGGCGGCTCGCAGCTCGTACCCTACGCCTCCAGCAACTGCTCGCAGTACGCGCACTTGTAGCGCGGCGGATCGCCGCGTAGCTTGCACAACTTGCCCTCGAGGAACCTCTCGTTGTCATCGTTCGTGATGCAGTTGGGATTGCGGCACTTGCCGACAGCCGAGGCCGGGACCATCTCCGGCTCGGTGTCAGGCCTGGCGGGGCCTGGCTCGGCGGCAGCCTCCGGTGCGTCGCCGAAGCCTCTCATCCCGCGCCGCCCGGGCTCAGCCAGGCCCAGGATGTGACTGATGAGCGCCATCCGCACCGGCACGCCGCCCGCCGCCTGCTCGAAGTAAGCCGCGCGCTCGTCGGTGTCTATCTCCGGATGAATCTCGTCCACGCGCGGGAGCGGGTGCATCACGATCATCTCCCCGGGCGCGCGCGCCATCACCTCGGCGTCTATGACATAGCTTCCCGCGACCTTCTCGTACTCGGCGGGATCCTCGAAGCGCTCGGCCTGCACGCGCGTCGCGTAGAGCACGTCCAGCTCGCCCAGCACCTCATCCAGGTCCTCGACTTGGCGCGGCGGCGCGCCGCTGGCGGGCGTCATCGCCTCGATGAACTCCTGCGGCATCGCCAGCGACGCGGGCGCGATGCAGATGCACTCGGACCCCAGCCGCGTCATCACCGGCCCCAGCGAGTGCACGGTCCGGCCGTATTTCAGGTCCCCGCACAGGCCGATCTTCAGCCCGTCCAGGCGCCCCTTCTTGCGCTTGATGCAGAACAGGTCGGTGAGCGTCTGCGTCGGGTGTGCGTGGGAACCGTCGCCGGCGTTTATGACCGGGACCGTGGCGGCCTCGCTGGCGACCCTGGCGGCGCCGGCCAGCGGATGGCGCATTACGATGATGTCCGCGTAGCCGCTGATGATGCGCGCGGTGTCCGCGACCGTCTCGCGTTTCTTGACCGAGGTCGCCTTGGCATCCGCGAAGCCGATCACGCTTCCGCCCAGCCGCAGCATCGCGCTTTCGAAGGACAGCCGCGTGCGCGTGCTGGGCTCGAAGAAGCAGGTTGCCAGGATGCGGTCGAGGCGATCGGGCATCTGCCGGGTCTGCGGGTCATCGAAGCCGATGGCCTCCGCCATCTGCTCGGCCGTATCGAGCAGGCCGCCGATGTCCTCTTCGGCGAGGTCGTCCATCGTTATCAGGCTACG
>CBFDBV010000604.1:0-2435 GCA_965603135.1 uncultured bacterium | reverse complement strand
TAGGGCGGAAGGGAGAAGCGGGAGGGTGCGGTACCCGCCCCGTAACGGCGGCGACGACAGCAACGACAGCAACGAAAGCGACGACAGCAACGGCAAACGGCAGCACCGCGCGGGATAATATCCCGCGCCTCCGAACGACAAAGGCGCCCGCGGGAACGTGGGCGCTACTGTTTTGCCCGAGAATGCGCTATAATGGGTACGGCCGGCAATCGGGAATGGGCAATGGGCAATCGGGGAACGGCAAACGCCAACAGCCGACAGGCAGCCCCCGCCACGAACGACGCAGCGAGCAAGGTCTGAGATAGTCGCATGGAGAGTCAGACAGAGAGGCAACACATCGTCAGTGCCGATACGCAAGTGCCGCAGGAAAACGTGCGGAACTTCTGTATCGTCGCGCATATTGACCACGGGAAATCTACGCTCGCCGACCGGCTGCTCGAACTGTGTGGGGCAGTAGCGGAGGGGGAAGGCGTTGAGCAGATGCTCGACGATATGGACCTCGAGCGCGAGCGCGGTATCACCATCAAAGCCTCCGCCGTCAGGCTCATCTACGAGGCGGATGATGGTGAGACCTATCAGCTCAACCTCATTGACACCCCCGGGCACGTGGATTTCACCTACGAGGTCAGCCGCAGTCTCTCCGCCTGCGAGGGCGCGGTGCTCCTCGTGGACGTCTCCCAGGGCGTCGAGGCGCAAACCGTCGCCAACGTCTACCTCGCGCTCGAAGAAGGCCTGGAGATCATCCCGGTCGCCAATAAGGTAGACATTGACGGCGGGGAATCGGGAATGGGGAATGGGGAAACGGCAAACGGCGAACGGCATACGGCCGGGAATGGGGAATGGGGAATAGGGGATGGGGAAACGGCAAACGGCGAACGGCATACGGCCGGGAATGGGGAATGGGGAATAGGGGATGGGGAAACGGCAAACGGCAAAGCGGGGCCGGGACCGCGGGTGAGCGCGACCATCCAGGAGATGACCGAGGCCTTCGGGTTCCAGCCCGACGAGATACTGCTCACCTCCGGCAAGACCGGCCAGGGCGTGCGCGAGCTGCTCGAAGCCATCGTCAAGCGCACGCCGCCGCCGAGCGGAAGCGCGGAAGCGCCACTAAGGGCGCTCATCTTCGACTCGGAGTTCGACGTGCACCAGGGCGTGATCGCCTACGTGCGCGTGTTCGAGGGGCGCATCCGCCCCGGCGATGAGATACAGATGATGTCAGGAGAAAGCTCACGGGTTTCTCAGGACAAGAGCTTCGAGGTGGCAGAGGTCGGGGTGTTCACGCCGCAGATGCAGCCGGTTGAGGAGCTGGGCGCCGGCGAGGTGGGCTACCTGACCGCGGGCATCAAGGACGTCAAAGACAGCCGCGTGGGAGATACCATCACCAGCGCCACCCGGCCTGCCGCCGAGCCGCTGCCAGGCTACCGCGAAGTGCACCCGATGGTCTTCTGCGGACTCTATCCCAGCGACAACACGCAATACCAGGCGCTCAAGGACGCGCTCGACAGGCTGTCGCTCAATGACGCGGCGCTGCGCTATGAGCGCGAGGCCTCCGCCGCGCTGGGCTTCGGCTTCCGCTGCGGCTTCCTGGGGCTGCTGCACATGGAGATCGTGCAGGAGCGGCTGGAGCGCGAGTACGACCTGGACCTGGTGACCACCGCGCCGAACGTCATCTACCGCGTGCTGCTGAGCGACGGCCAGGTCATCGAGGTTGATAACCCGGCGGCGTTCCCGGACCGGGAGCTGGTGGAGGCGATGGAGGAGCCGGTGATTGACGCGACGATTATGTGCCCGCAGAAGTACGTCGGGCGCGTCATCAAGGTCTCCGACGACCGGCGCGGACAGTTCCAGAAGACCGAGTACCTGTGGGCCGACCGCGTCGCGCTGCACTACCGGCTGCCGCTGGCGGAGATCATCGTGGATTACTTCGATGCGCTCAAGTCCGCCACGCGCGGATACGCGACGCTCGACTACGAGCTGGCGGGCTATCAGCCCGATGACCTGGTCAAGGTGGATATGCTCATCAACGGCGAGCCGGTGGACGCGCTGGCGATCATCTGCCACCGGGAGTTCGCCGAGCAGCGCGGACGGGCCATCGCGCGGAAGCTCAAGGAAGTCATCCCGCGGCAGCTCTTCGAGGTGCGCATCCAGGCGAGCATCGGCAGGCGGATCGTGGCCTCGACGCGCGTGCGACCGCTGCGCAAAGACGTCACGGGGAAGCTGTACGGCGGCGACGTCACCAGGAAGATGAAGCTGCTCGAGCGACAGAAGAAGGGCAAGCGGCGGATGAAGCAGATCGGCGAGGTGCACGTGCCGCAGGAAGCGTTTATGTCCATCTTGCGGTTGGGCAATGGGCAATAGGCAAACGGCAAACGGCAGCGTAGAGTTGCGAGCAAAGGCAACGGCGAACGGCGAGGGCGGCCCTACGGAGGGCGGTC
>CBFDBV010000603.1:0-2446 GCA_965603135.1 uncultured bacterium | reverse complement strand
TAGATGCCATCGAGTATGCGCTGGGTGATGAGCGCCTGCTCGGGCGGGACCGGCGACGGCCCGCCGGTGCGGACCGCCTCCACGAACTGCCGTATCTCCTCGCTGTGGGATTTGATGCCAGCCTCGGGCAGTACCTGGGCCGTAGCGTTGGTGAGCATGCCGTGCTCCTCGCGGACGATGGTCAGCGGCGGACTGCTGATGCCTGCCTTCGTGCCGGCGAGGAACATCTTGTTGGTGCCGCCGGGGGCATTGACCGCCCAACTCGTGGCCAGGGAGATGCAGGCGCCGTCTTCAAAGCGAATGAAGCCCGCCGCCAACTCGTCGGGGACGGTGAACTTCTTCGGATCGTGCTTCATCAGCGAGGGCTTGTCGCTGATCTCGACCCAGATGTTGGCGCTGACCCTGACCGGCTCGGGGAAGCCCATCAGGTGCAGGCAGAGGTCGAGGATGTGCACCGCCAGGTCGTAGCACGGCCCGCCGGCGGACATCTCGCCTGAGATGAAGGCGCCCCAAGCGGGCACGCCGCGCGGTCGCAGCAACTCCGCCTGCGCCCAGTAGATGCGGCCCATCCCGCCCTCGTCCACAAAGCGCTTCGCGGCGAGCGCCTCGCCCCCGAAGCGCATACTCTGCGCGACCATCAGCAGCTTCTTGGAGCGGTTCTTGGCGGCGATCATCTCCTCGACCTCGGCCGCTGAGGTCGCCACCGGCTTCTCCACGATGACGTGGCAGCCGGCGTCGAGGGCGGCCACGGTCGGGCCCTTGTGATAGCAGTTGGGCGTGCACACGTCTACGATGTCCAGCTCGACCTTCTCCAGCATCTTGTTGTAGTCCGCAAAGACGTTCTTCTTCGGCACGCCCGCTATTTCCGCCGCTTTGGCGGCGGTCTCCGGGATGATGTCGCAAATGGCGACTATCTCGGTGTCGCCCAACTCCCGCCAACCCGGGAAGTGAGCGCCCTGCGCGATCGCTCCCGAACCGACGAATCCTACTCTGAGCTTGTCACTGGCCATCAGTATGCCTCCTTGGATTCGGACATCGGACATCAGACGACAGACATCAGACCACGGACATCGGACCAAGGGCAAGCGGCAGTGCTGCGTCGTTGCCTCGACCCGCGACGAGCGCCCGTATGGTGGCGGCGAGGCAGTTCCCTGCATCGCCGGTGTGTTCCTCCTCCACCTGTGTACTGTGTCTTCGCCACGAAGCGCTCCTTCACCTGCGTCCAGGTGAACGCAGAGGTATGCGAGCCCGCGGCGAGAATGGTCTTTGCAAGTCCCCGGTCCGTATCGCTGGCCGTTCGTCGTTAGCCGTTGGTCCGATGTCCGTGGTCCGATATCCGATGTCCGAGGTCCGCATTGTTTGCCGTTCGTCGTTGGCCGTTAGTCCGGCGTCTGATGTCTGTGGTCTGAGGTCCGAAGGAAATGACCGAGCGCGAACGCATCATACGCACCTTCCGGCGCGAGCCCCTGGACCGCGTCGTCTGGCAGCCGCGCCTGGAGCACTGGTACAACTGCAACAAGAGATGGGGCACGCTGCCCGAGGAGTACCGCGAGGCCGAGCTGTTCGACCTCTATGACGACCTGGGCTGCTCGGTGCGCTATGCGGGCCGGCCGCTGCGCTTCACCTACGAGAAGTGCGCGGTGCGCACCGAGATGACGCCCCAAGGCCGCACCACTTTCTATGAGACGCCGATAGGGACGCTCACCGAACTCTACCGCAGCGGCGAGCAGGGCGGCTCGTCATACCGCGCCAAGTTCCCCATCGAGCGGCTCGAGGACATCCCGGTGATGGAGTATCTGCTGTCGGACGAGCGGGTGGAGTTCGATGAGGAGGCCTTCGAGGCGATCGAGGAGCGGCTGGGGCCGCGCGGGGTGTGCCAGTTCTACTTCCCGCGCTCGGGGTTGAAGCGGCTCATCATCAACTTCATCGGCTTCGAGGACACGATCTACCTGCTCAACGACCACCGCGAGCGGATGGAGCAGTTCCTGGAGCACATCGAGCGCTGCGACGATCAGCTCTTTGAGGCGCTGTGCGCCAGCCCGGTGCAGATACTGAACTTCGGGGACAACATAGACGCGTTTCTTACGCCGCCGCCCCTGTTCGAACGCTACCTGATGCCGCACTACGAGCGCCGCTGCGAGCAGTTGCGGCAGGCCGGCAAGTTCACTCACATCCACATGGACGGCCACCTGCGGCCGCTGCTGCCGCTGCTGAGCAAGCTGCCGCACGATGGCATCGAGGCCCCCACGCCGCTCCCCCAGGGCGACGTTACCCTCGAGGAACTCAAAGAGGCCGTCGGGGATAAGATAATCCTCGACGGCCTCACCTGTCTGCACTTCATGCCGCAGTACTCCTACCAGGAGTTGGAGGAGTTCACGCTGCGGCTGCTGGACCTCTTCGCCCCGAACGTGATCCTGGGCATCTCCGACGAGATCTCCCCGCCCGG
>CBFDBV010000602.1:0-2446 GCA_965603135.1 uncultured bacterium | reverse complement strand
CCGCGACCGCATCGAAGCTGCTCTCGAGCCGGGCGTAGAGGCGGCGGTAGAGCGCATAGTGCCCGCCGTAAATCTCGCGGTGCTCCGGGATAACCTGCCTGGTGTCCACCACATGGATCGTCGCCTCGCAGGCGTCCTGCACCGTGTCATACAGCCCCGCGCCCACGGCCGCGAGCAGCGCCACCCCGTAGGCCGGCCCCTCGTCCACGTTGATCACGCTGTGCGGGTGCCCGGTCACGTCGGTCTGTATCTGCCGCCAGAGTTCACTGCGCGCGCCGCCGCCCGAGGCTCGCACCTGCCTCACCTGCACGCCCATCTCCTCGATGATGGCCAGCGAGTCGCACAGGCCGTAGGCTACGCCCTCCATCACCGCCCGGATGAGGTGCGCCCTGGTGTGCCGCAGACTCAGACCGAAGAAGACGCCCCTCGCGTTCGGGTTGGGATAGGGCGTGCGCTCGCCGGTAAGATAGGGCAGGAAGAGCAGCCCCTCGCTGCCCGCCGGCGCTTGCGCTGCCGCCTCGGTCATCAGGTCATAGGGATCGCGGTCCGAGGCCTCGGCGGCCGCGCGCTCCTCAGAGCAGACCGTGTCCCTGAGCCAGCGCAGCGAGCCGCCCGCGGAGAGCATAACCCCCATCACGTGCCACTTGCCCGGCACCGCGTGGCAGAAGGTGTGAGTGCGCAGCTTGGCGTCCATCACCGGCTCGTCGAGGTGCGCGAAGACCACCCCCGAGGTGCCGATGGTGGAGGAAATGACCCCCGGCTGCACGATCCCGTTGCCCACGCCACCGGCCGCCTGATCCCCGCCGCCGCCCACCACCGGCGTCCCCTGGGCCAACCCGGTCTCGGCGGCAGCCTCCGCAGCGATCGCCCCGCTCACCTCAGGCGACTCGAAGACCTCGGGCAGCATCTCCCGGGGCAGCTCCAGCCGATCCAGGATGAGGTCCGACCAGCGCCGCTCGGGGACATTGAACAGCGAGGTGCCCGAGGCGTCGGACACCTCGGTGGCGTACTCTCCGGTCAGCCGGAGCCGCACGTAGTCCTTGGGCAGCAGCACCCGCCGCACACGCGCGAAGCTCTCCGGCTCCTGCTCGCGCAGCCAGATGATCTTCGGCGCGGTGAAGCCGGTCAGCACCGGGTTGCAGGTCTCGGCGACCAGGTCGGCCTCGCCCACGGTCTCGGTGATGCTCTCGCACTGCTTCGCCGTGCGCTGGTCGCACCACAGGATGGCGGGCCGGATCACCTCATCGCTCTCGTCGAGGAAGACCGAGCCGTGCATCTGCCCGGACAGGCCCACGCCCTTGATGGCGTCCGAGCTGATGCCCGCCTCCGCCGTCGCCTCGCGGATGCTCGCGACCGTTGCGGTCCACCACTCGTGGGGGTCTTGCTCGGCCCAGTTGGGACGGGGAGTGTGTAGGGGATACTCGCGCGCGCGGCTGCTGATGACGGCGCCCTGGTCCTCAATCACCAGCGCCCGGGTGCTGGTGGTGCCGACGTCAACGCCGAGGAGATAGGCCATCGGTCCGACCTCCGACTACCGACTGCGGACCACCGACATCCGACCAACGACGATGACAAGAAGCTGTTTCATAACCGTCGAGAACGGCATTGGCGGGCTGGAAGCCCGCCCTACTGGAGGTTATGAAACGGGCTCAAGGGCTGGGCCGGCCTCAGCTCGTGTCGCCGGCGGCGACACGGGCTTCGTGCGGCCCCCTGCTTACGGCTCAGCCTTGACGATGACGACCTCGGCGCCCCTCCCTACGGCTAGGCATTCTCGATCGCGACGCGGGCGCCGGAGGGGACGCCGCGCAGAGCCCCCAGCTCGCCGTGCATCTTGCCGATGACCGTCACCGGGCTGGCCGGGCGTATCTCCTCGGCCGTGCTCATCGGCGTCTGTCCGAAGAACATGCAGAACGCCGAGCCCGGGCCCCAGTAGCCGAGATCGCCGAGTTCCACCGTGGGCTGGGGCTTCTCCTCCGGGCAGTCCACCTCAATGCTGAAGTATATCTCTTCGCCCCAGGTACTGGCCTCTGCCTCGATGGGCAGCGCCTCGGCGATCATCTGCGCGCACTTGGTATCATTGAGTTCGGCCTCGATCTCGACCTCGCCAGCCGTTATCTTGATTGCGGTCGGCATAAAGGCCCTCCTTACTCGAAGCGGCATGCGAGAGGCGGGATACGGCAATCGGCCCCGCCACACGCACAACCGGGACGGACATCAGGTGTCTCAACTCAAGCAACCGCCGTTTGCCCCTTGCCCGTTGCCCGCCGTTGCGGCCGTTCCCCATTGCCCCTCGCCCGCCGTTACGCGAACTGCCTCAGATGCGCGAGTGCTTTGAGGAAGCCCTCTTCGCGACCCAGCGCGCGGTCCTCGTGTTCAATGCTCAACACCCCGTCAAAGCCGTTGTCCTTGAGCCGCGCGATGTACACGCCCCAGTCAATCTCCCCGT
>CBFDBV010000601.1:0-2463 GCA_965603135.1 uncultured bacterium | reverse complement strand
CCAAGCTCGAAGCTGGCATTGCGCACCGAGTTCTTGCCCGGCGCGGGAGGCAGCGCCGCCTCCGGCAGAGGGCGCTCGGCCGCGACCAGCCTGACCTCATCCAGGAAGAGCGCGCCGGTGGCGGAGAAGTAGAACTCGAAGCGCGTGTCATCGGCGTCCAGGGCGCCCTCGAACCCCATCTCGTAGTCCTGCCACACATCGCCGGGAACGAAGCCGCGCACCAGCCCGCAGCTCTGCCACGGCTCGCGCTGGTAGATCGCGACCCGAAACCCGCCCCTGAGGTCCTCCGCGCGGGCGCGGAAGCTCAGCGAGTACCACTGCCCCTTAGCGATCTTGACGACGCCGTCCTGGGCGGCGATCACCCAGCCGCGCTCAAAGCGCGTGCACTCCAGCTTCAGCGCGCGGGTGCCGTCGGGCAGCTCGACTGCGGTCAGGTTGGCGTCATTGCCGTGGGTGCTCAGCGACCAGTTGCTCGGATTCCGCTCGGTAACGTCCTCGAAGGAGCCGTTGACGAGCAGGTTCTGCTCCTGCTGCTCCTGCGCGAGGGCGGGCAGGACGGCGCTGGACAGGCAGAGCAGGACGGCCGGCCATCGGTTCGACATCAGGCTCACCTCGCGGGCAAGAGGGGGACAGTCCCCGCGCTCGCCGGAGTTCGTTCGGTCTCCCGCCTGGTCCCGCCTCGGCGGGATCAGAATGACAGACGATGGGAAAGCACTGTTGCAGCACTAGGGCCCGGTGGCGACGACTTCGATCTTCGCGAGATCGTGGTTGCCCAGGCGATAGCGCTCGGAGGCCGGCTGGAGGTACGTGACCGGTGGATCGAGTGCGCGCGCGTCCTGGTCGCTCTCCCGCAGCCTCTCCAGGAGTATGTCCCGGCCCACGGCGTCCAGGGCCACGGGGTCGCAGGAGACGAGCAGTCCACCGTACACCCACGTCTTCGGCGGCCGCCCCGGTTCGCCTGCTTCGCAACCCGGGCGCAGCGCATCGAGAATGTGCAGCCGCGTTTTGCGCCTGAGGGTGGGACGCGCGGCCGCAGCCGCGAGGTCTTCGGGCGCACGCCGGAGCCGTTCGCGCTCGACGTGCGGAACCACCGCCAGGCAGTTCGCCAGCGCCCCCGACATCCCGATCTGAGGGTCAACGCGCAACCTCGCCACACTGATAATCGCCGTGCAGTAGTCCAGCACCACCCGGCTCAATCCCCCTCGATAGCCCTCCGAATCGGTGCCCATCACCTTCACCCCGTCGCCGTCGCTGTGCAGCGCGAAGCCAGCTTTGAACAGGGCGCTCTCTTCTCCCGCGTAGATGATGATGTTGCCGGGCGACACACCCGCCCGCACCAGCCGCCGGATGACTGCCTCCAGCAGGGCCTGATGAACCGTGAGAGCGCCAACGTCAAGCTGTATGCCCACGCGGTCGTTGGGGCGAAAGTGCTGCGACCAGACGGCTCTGACCGAACTCCTGCCGGTGAGCGAGGTCATTGCCTGGTCCAACAGGGCCTCGACCGCGACGAAGTCAATCTTCCCCTCGGGGTAGACCCACGAGGGCGCAAAGACGTTGTCGGGCAGAACTAGCTCCTCGGTCCGAGCCAGGCAGACGCGGGAGCTATCCTGCGCCCAGCCCGGGCAGGGACAGGCAATCGCCCCCAGGCCTAGCAGGACGGCAATGCCGCAGGTTCGCCGGCGCGAACGCCACCTCATACGCTGAATCACACCCTCACGGCTCGTCGAGACGTGGCTTGACCCCGCAGATAGAACTGACAGTCAGGGAGCGACTTAGTTTCGGCTGGGGATGAGGGGAAAGGCGCCGCTGTCGGGACCGGATGCGCCCGCGCGGGCAGGTGCCCTACCGTCCGAGCCTGTCTGCGGCACACAGAAGCGCTGCGATGGTCTTGCCATCTCGCAGTTCGCCCGAGCGACACATTTCGAGGGCCTCAGCCAGGGGCACTACTACCACGCGTAACTCTTCATCCTCGTCGGCCTCCGCGCTCTCAGGGGTCAACTCGGTCGCCAGGAACAGGCGGATGAGTTCATTGCTGTAGCCTGGCGACACGTAGAACTCCACCATCGGCTCGATGCGACCGGCGCGGTGCCCGATCTCCTCGACCAGCTCCCGCCGAATGCACTCCTCCGCGGTCTCGCCGGGCTCCAGCGTCCCCGCCGGGATCTCCAACGTCGCTGCACCCACCGCGTACCGCCACTGGCGGACCATCAGCACCTCGTGGTCTACCGTCAGCGGGACCGCCGCAACCGCGCCGTGGTGTTCCACCACCTCGCGCGTGGTGCGGCGGCCGCTGGGCATCTGCACCTCGTCCACGCGCAGGTTCAGCACCCGCCCCTCGTGGACGCGCTTCGTGGTGATGATGGTTTCGGCCAGGTCATCGCGATCGCTGTCGCTCACCGCTCACACCTCGGTTCAAGGATCGGGCTGGCCTGCACCTTCGGCCCGCGTGGGCGGGCACCTTCC
>CBFDBV010000600.1:0-2467 GCA_965603135.1 uncultured bacterium | reverse complement strand
CGCAACATGCGCATGTCGCCACCGTAGAAGACGCGGATGTCGGTTATGCCGTGGCGCAGCATCGCGAAGCGCTCCACGCCGACCCCGAAGGCGAAGCCGGTGTAGGTCTCGCTGTCATAGCCGACCATCTCCAGCACGTTCGGGTCAACCGCGCCCGCGCCTCCCAGCTCCAGCCAGCCGGTCTGCGAGCACACGCGGCAGCCCTCTCCCCCGCACATCACACAGCTCACCGCGAACTCCGTGCTCGGCTCGGTGAAGGGGAAGAAGTCCGGCCGGATCCGGACCTTCACCTCAGGCCCGAACATCCCCTCAGCGAAGGCCTGCAAGGTCCCCTTGAGATCGGCGAAGGTGATGCCCTCGTCCACCAGCAGCCCTTCGAGCTGGTAGAAGGTGTGACAGTGGGTGGCGTCCACCGTGTCGCGGCGGAAGCAGCGCCCGGGCACGATCACGCGCACCGGCGGCTGCTGCCCGGCCATGACGCGAATCTGCACGGTTGAGGTCTGACTGCGCAGCAGCACATCGTCCTCGATGTAGAAGGTCATCTGCTCGTCCATCGCCGGATGGTCCTCGGGGTAGTTAAGGGCGTCGAATGCGTGGTAGTAGTCCTCGACCTCAGGCCCCTCGGCGACGGTGTATCCCAGGCCCAGGAAGATGTCAATCATGTCCTCCATCGTGGCGAGCAGGGGGTGCCGACCGGCGATGCGCGGCGCTCGCCCGGGGAGGGTCACATCCAGGCGCTCCTCGGCGGCTTGCTCCTCATCCGGCGCGCCCACCAGCGCCTGCCGTCGCTGCTCGAGCAGGACTTCAAGCTGCTTGCCGGTCTGGTTGATGAGCTTGCCCGCCTCAGGCCGCAGCTCCTCGGGCAGGTCCGGGATGGACTGCCTCAACTCCCTGACCTTGCCCTTGCGGCCCAGGAATCGCGCCCTGGCCGCGTCGAGCTGCTCGTCAGTGGTGGCGGCCGCCACGGCTTCCCGCGCCTCTTCGGCCAGCTTTCTGATCTTGTCCTCCATCGCAGAGCCTCCTCGGGCGTCGGACAACCGACCACCGACTACCGACTCACGGCAACGGGCAACGGCGTCGGCCCAGAAAGGCCGACCTACGCGCGCCGTTCTCGAATGCGGCCAGGCAGGCCCGCCTCCTTCTCGGACAGCTTGGGGGCCACGGGCCTGCCTCTCCGGTGGCTTGCGGTGGCCCCTTTGCCCATTGCCTATTGCCCATTCCCCGCCGTTAGCAAAACGCCCCGTACTCTCGTCCCAGGGACGAAAGCCGGGGCTTTCGGTGTACCACCCTATGCGGTGGGCGCTCCGATAACGGTGGAGCGGGCCGGCTCAGCCTACCGGTCCCGGTGCGCCGGGACGTTCAGCCTGCGACTCCGGAGCGAACTTCGGCGCGACGTCACCCGGGGCGCTCTCAGCCTGCGGCGACCCCTCTCTCTGAGGATGCTCGGCACCCTCGCGAGCCCGTCTCGCGCCTACTTCTCTCCTTCGCAGTCCTTGTCGTGTTCCCTCTGCCGGAGTATCTCGTATGTCAGGATGCCGGCGGCGACCGCGACGTTCAGGCTCTCAGCCCGGCCCGGCATCGGTATGAACACCTTCAGGTCCGCCTGGCTCGCCACCTCCGCGTTCAGCCCGTGTGCCTCGTTGCCTACCATCACGAGCGTGCGGGCCGGGTACGCTACCTCGGCATAGGGGCGGGCATCCTCCAGGCAGGCGGCGACTGTCGCCATCCCCTCAGCACGGGCCCAGCTCAGCATCTCGTCCGGCGCGACATCCTGCACGACCGGCAGGTGGAAGATCGAGCCCGCCGTCGCGCGCACTACCTTCGGCTCGTACAGATCAACCGAACTTCCCGCCGCGATGAAGGCATCCGCGCCTGCGGCGTCCGCGGTCCGCAGCAGCGCCCCCAGGTTGCCTGGGTCCCGCACATCCACCCCCGCGACGACGAGCGTCGCGCCTCCAGGCAGGTCCGACAGCCCTGTGCAGAGGATGGCGGCCGCGGCCGCAACCCCCTCCGGGGCCTCCACCTGGCTGAGGGCCCGGAAGGCCCGCTCCGTCATCTCAAGGAATTCCGCGCCGCAGGCCTGCAGTTGCTCCACGACGGCCTGCGCCCGCTCGCTGGTGAGCAGCTCGGGGCAGGAAGCCACGAGCTTCAGCTCTGCTCCGCCCGCCAGGGCCTCCTCCAGCGCCCGCACGCCCTCCACGAGGAACTCGCGGTGTCTGGCTCGGCCCTTGCCTGTCGCGAGCGACCGCAATCGCTTGACGTACTGGTTCTGAGGGCTGTCTATGACGGACATCGGACCTCCGACCTCGGACTTCGGACCCAACGGCACAACTGTCGTGGTCGTGTGAGACGTAGGTCCGATGTCCGTGGTCCGATGTCCGGGGTCCGTTCAGTTCATCGCCTGCTTTGCCATCTCGGCGACGGTGGCGAAGGCCTGAGGGTCATCGTAGGCCATCTGCGCCAGGAC
>CBFDBV010000599.1:0-2478 GCA_965603135.1 uncultured bacterium | reverse complement strand
AAGACATCCGTCCCGCTCTCGGATCGGCGGAAGGCCAACGCGCAACTGCCGTCCCCGTACGTGGCAAGCCTCTCCGCGGGTGCGGCCTCCACCGCGAACAGTGGCGCGATGCTCGCTTCCGGCCCCCAGGAAGCCCTCAGGCCTAGCTTCCCTCCCTCGGGCGTGGGCGTGACCTTTGCAGTGTCCGGTGCCACCGGAAGACACGTGAAGCCCGTCAGGTCCTTCATCGCTTCGACGTCGGTGCGGTCTGGCAGCAAGTAGCCGGGAGCGTAGCACCACACACGGGTGACGCCCGGCTTGCGGTTCGCCCTGAGCTGCTCTCGTTCTTCAAGCGACAGTGCCCAGGCGCCAAGGTAGATCTGCAGTCTCGCCGGCACATCGCCCGCGATGGCCTGCGACAGCATGAACTGACCGTAAGGCGCTCCACTCCGGCCCAGTGCCGTGCGCGCCTTGTAGATCAGCGGACGCGACATGATGTTTGCCCCGCCGGCAAGGTGGCAGATGCTGTCTTCTCCGATGATCGAGGCGATCTCCGGTGAGAACGACGCGGCGCGCCGGGCCATCTCGCAGTCCACAGGTCGGAGCCGTTTCATCTCCTCCCAGATGGCCGGGTCCGCGAACCACCCCTGTGCAGGCAGGTCCATCCACCACGTGGCGAAGCCGCGCAAGGCAGCCTGCGCCGTATTGCGGAGCATCACGTCGCGTGTCTGTTGCAGGTCCGCCACCGCGCCGTGGGTCTTCTCGAGGCTGAGATACGTGCGCGTATCATCCTCGTTCAGCCACATTACCCCCGCATCGCGAATGCTCTCGGCAGGGCTCATGCACGGCGCAGTGCCCGGCCACTGCCGATCGGTGTACGAGATCGGGGCGCAGAGGATGTCTATGTCCTCTGACTGGAGCACTGTGCGCAGCCCGTAGTGGCCGGAAGTCGGGGCACCATTGGGCATTGCGCCGAACTCGTAGTGGTAACCATAGAAGAAGACCACCAGCTTCTTCCCGTCCGTCCCGCGCCGCGCCGCTGCCGCCAGTGCGAGCACCGTGTCCGCCATCTCCTGCTGCTGGAACCGATTGAACTCAATCAGCATTCGCTCGCGGGCAGGGTCTCGCAGCAAGCCATGCGGCGCAGCGTGTCTCGACTCGGCGTCAGGCACGGTGGCCGAGGCGGCGTCATCGACTCCCCGCGTCTCCAGCCATTCCCGCCATGCCGTCAACGTGGCGGGGTCATACCCGTTGAGCGGCCGCCTCCAGGAGTCCTGGTAGAACCACTCGCCGGTGTTCTGCCCGCAGGGATGGATGCCCGCGAAGTGGTCGGGGAAGCGCTCCGTCAGATGTTGACACAGCTTCTCGAGGTGGGCTGCGGCGTCGGTGCGGTACTGCCGGTGAGAGACCGAGGCCATGCGCCCGGGCCCGTCTCCCTCGTAGACCATCCTTGCCTCGGGATGGCGCTCAAACCACCAGGGCGGAGCGTTGGCGCTCACTCGAGGGACCAGCAGGACGTTTGGGTTCACGTCCACGATCTTCTCGCACAGCTCATCGAGTGGCTGAAAGTCGAGTTCCTCCGCCGGCGCCGTCCAGCAGTTCGGCGCGCTGAAGCTGACGAAGTCCACCCCGGCATCTCGAGCCAACGCTACCTGGTGCAGGAAGGGGCCTGGCGGCCCGCCAATGTGCGTCCAGACGCCACCTTCTACTCGGTACACCGCTGGTATGACCGTCCGGTCCGGCGCGGCTTGCACGCGGAAGGTACACCGATAGGCGCGGTCCGCCCTGAAGGTCATCCCGATGTCGCTGTGTAGGTGGAAGTCAGGCCACCTGCCTCCGGGCGGGTCGGTGAGGACAACGTGCAGGACGCCGTCGCTCACGGCCACCGTGCCGACCGTGTTGGCGTCGGCGAGCGGCCACAGATTCCAGGCCTCGGCGAACGCCTCCTGGGTGGCGAAGCTGCCCGGCGGCAGCACATCGTTTCCCGTCTCCGCATCGAACACCCGCACATCCGAGAGCCACACCTCCCCGGCCTTGTGCCCGAAGCGGAAGTGCAACGTGCCTCTGCTGCTGACATCCGCCGAGGTCGTGAAGTCAAACGACTGCTCCGACCACTGGGCGTTCGCCGTGACTGTCCCGCCACGCATGGACCCAAAGAACCACCGAGGTACGACTGGCTCGCCGCTCACGTGGATCTGTGGACCGCCCGGCGTCGGCCGGACACGGACGACGCGTTCCGCGGTGCAGACCGATGACGGGATGAGGAGGATGACAACGACGACCAGCATCTTGATGAGAGCGCCCATGACGATCGGTGTCTCCTTCCTCACGTTGCCTCGCTACAGCCACCGATGCGCGTCCCGAAGGTGTCCAGATGTTATCATAACACCTGCCGCCGTTTCCGGGAGCAGGTCAGTTCGCTGCCGTCTTCACCCACTCGGTTCCCTGCTTGACGTAGGTCCCGCCGCGCTCGGGTGAGGCGGTGTGGTGGCCGCCGCG
>CBFDBV010000598.1:0-2483 GCA_965603135.1 uncultured bacterium | reverse complement strand
GCCTTTCGAGGCGCGAGTTCCTGGGCCTGGGGCTGGCGGGTGCGGCAGGGATGATGGTGCGTCACCCGTTGATGAGCCTTCTTGGACAGGCGGAGGCCGCGGCGGGCGAGTACAACGTGCTGTTCCTCCCGGTTGACGACCTGCGGCCCACCATCGGCTGCTACGGCGCGCCTATGATCCAGACGCCGAACCTCGACCGCATGGGCGCAGAGGGAACGGTCTTCACCCGCGCTTACTGCCAGCAGGCGGTGTGCAGCCCCTCGCGCACCTCGCTGCTCACCGGCTGTCGCCCCGACACGACGCGGGTGTATGACCTTCAGACGCACTTCCGCGACACCATCCCCGACGTGGTTACGCTCCCCGAGCAGTTCAAGGCCCATGCCTATCACAGCCAGGGCATGGGCAAGGTCTACCACGGCGGGCTGGATGACGAGCAGTCCTGGAGCGTGCCGCACTCGCGGCCCAGGTGCAAGTCCTGGGCCACCGAGGAGAGCATCGAGTTGATGAAGCGCCTGCGGGAGGAGGTCATCGCCGCGGGGAATGACCCGAAGGAGAAGAAGTACCGCGTAAGAGGATACCCCTGGGAGGCGCCGGAGGTCCCCGACAACGTGCTGCACGACGGCGCCGTGGCCGACATGGCCATCGAGACGCTGAACGAGGTCAAGGACCGGCCCTTCTTCCTGGCATGTGGCTTCATCAAGCCGCACCTCCCCTTCATAGCGCCCAGGAAGTACTGGGACCTCTACGACCACGATGCCATCGAGCTTGCGGACAACCCCTTCGCGCCGGAGGATGCGCCGCAGTACGCCCTGACCAAGTGGGGCGAGCTGCGCAGCTACTACGGTATGCCCAAGCAGGGCCCCGTCACCGACGAGCAGGCGCGGCAGCTCATCCACGGCTACTACGCGGCGACCAGCTTCATGGACGCGCAGATCGGCCGCCTGATGGACGAGCTGGAGCGGCTCGGGCTGCGCGAGAAGACCATCATCGTGATGTGGGGCGATCACGGCTGGCAGCTTGGCGATCATGGCCTGTGGTGCAAGCACACGAACTTCGAGACCTCGGTGCACTCGCCGCTGATCATCAGCGTGCCGGGCCAGCAGCCGGCCACGTGCGATGCGCTGGTCGAGTTCGTGGACATATATCCATCGCTGTGCGAGCTGTGCGGGGTGCCGCTACCGGAGGGCCTGGAGGGCACGAGCTTCGCGCCGCTCATCGAGGACCCGACGCGGCTTTGGAAGGCGGCGGCCTTCAGCCAGTATCCGCGGTACATTCCCGAGGTCGGCCGGGGCATGGGGCACTCGATGCGCACCGACCGCTACCGCTTCACCGAATGGCGGGTGCCCGACAAGGACTTCTGCGAGTATGAGCTGTATGATCACGAGGTGGACCCGAAGGAGAACGTCAACATCGCTAAGCGTCCGGAGAACGCGGAGCTGGTGACGCAGCTTGCCGAGCAACTCCACGCCGGCTGGCAGGGCGCCTTGCCGACCTCGTAGCGCCGCGCACCGGCGAGCCGCAGACGGCAAGCTGACGACGGGGCAGGGGGAAGAGGCACCAGGCCTGGTGCCTCTGATGAATCCCGAAAAAAGTATGACAGATGCAGGATTCCTGGAGGACCATCGCGAATACTCATTTGAGTTACTATCAATGATAGGGAGGACTGAACATGCGCAAGGGATTCACGCTTATCGAATTGCTGGTGGTGATCGCGATCATCGCTATCCTGGCGGCGATCCTGTTCCCGGTCTTTGCCCGGGCACGGGAGAAGGCCAGGCAGACGAGCTGTCTCAGCAACGTCAAGGAGCTTGTACTGGGCATGCTGATGTACGCCGGGGACTTCGACGAGATGTTCCCTATGTGCCGCTATCCAGACGACACGTACTACCCATCCCCGATAGACGGGGTGTCGTGCACCTTCTCCTGGCCACAGCTAACACACCCTTACCTCAAGAACGCCCAGGTACTGGAGTGCCCGAGCGACGAGCGTGACCGCCCGAGGTACACCAACGGCTCCACCACCAATATGTCGAGGTATTCCTACGGCCGAAATTACAGCTACTTCAACGGCACGGGGAACAAGTCGAGCCTGGTGGCAGGGAACATCAAGATGGCGCAGCTCCAGGAGCCGGCCGGGACCATCATGATCGGCGAGGCAGACGACTGCAACCGCTGCGGTCCGCGCTCGGCCAACTGGCCCGGCGACGGCTCAATCTCTGTGGATACCCAGATGGGCGGCTACCTGGATCCGCGGCACAATGATGGCATGAACTTCGGCTTCTTCGACGGCCACGCCAAGTGGTTCAAGTACGGCGGCACGCCCGCGCGGCTGTACTCATACGAGGTTGACTGAGGCACGCAGCCAGCCGAGGTTCAGAGGGTGTAGCTCCGGACGAGCTCGGTGACGAAGCGGACCTTCTGGATCTCCCCGGGCGGGGAGATCTCGTCGGAGATGCCCAGGATCACGTTCGGGGCGAAGAGGT
>CBFDBV010000597.1:0-2499 GCA_965603135.1 uncultured bacterium | reverse complement strand
CCGAACCGGTTCTCCGCCTGGGAGCTGAAGAACATCGAGCGGTTCGTGCGCGAGGGCGGGGGGCTGCTGCTGGCGAGTTCCGCTCCGCGTTACGAGCTGGACGTGGGCCAGCCGGCTGCGAGCTTGCCCTGCAACGACGTGGCGCGCCTGTTCGGCTACGAGTTCCTGGGCCCCGGTGACTGCCAGCGCGAGGCGAAGCCGGATCGGGACTACCTGATGGGCTATCGGGGGGATGAGGTGGCGGAGAGCAAGGGTGCGCCCGAGGAGGGTGGGATCCTGCGCGCCCTGGAGCTGGGCACGTGGGCGCCGCTGCGCGTACCCGAAGGCGCGACCCCGCTCCTCGAACACAGGCGAACGGGTGAGGTGCTGGCCGCCCTCAGCGAGCATCGCAAGGGCCGGGTGGTCGTCATGGGGCATTTGGCTTCGCATGCCGGCGTGTTACATCACTGCCAGCCGCTGCTGCGCTGGCTGGCCGGGAAGATCGAGCCACGGCCCGGCCGGGACGTGCCCGAAGAGATCGGCCCTGCGATGAAGCTCAAGAAGGTCGGCGCGCTACGCGTCATCTATGAGCCCCGCGTTGAGCGACGGCTGGACGATGTCCTCGAGATTACCTCGCGCGTGGAGACTGAGATGCGCAAGACCCTCGGGGAGCACTGGTCGGCGCTTGATGAAGTGACCGTCGCGGATAGCGCGGCGGCCACCCTGGGATGGCGGGACATGCCGAGGATCGGGGTCGCGGCGTGTCCGTGGCGGATCGCATACAACGTCGCGTGCCTGATGGCGACCCGCAACGCGTATCATCGCCAAATCGGAGACCTGATCGTGAGCATGTTGCCCGAATACAGCATCGTCAGGCACATCGCGACCAGGGTCGTCGAGCGGCTGGGATACGCGGACCAGGCCAACAGGCTGCGCGCGATCAACCAGCAGCTCTGCGACGAGCAGGATCCGGACCGGACCGCCGGCGACCTGGCGAGGGTATATGGCTGGACCGAGCAATGGCACCCGAAGGGGATGTGGGTGCTGGCCGAACTGGAGCGCAGATTCGGCGAGGACTTCCTGAGCAGGCTCTTGCAGGTCATCCCCAAGGAAAAGGCATCCGAGAAGCTGACGGACCGCTACGCCTGGAACAGCGACAAGGCCATCTACTACCTCAGCCTGGCGGCGGGCGAGGACCTGTTCCCGTGGTTCGCGGAGATCGGCACCACCGTCCACCCGCTGCCGATTATGAAGAAGGACGAGAAGGGCTTCGAGAAGGCGGTGCGAGAGGCGCTCATTAGGGGCGCTCGCAAGGGTCCGGCCTCGGATCGGCTTGACGCCATCTCGGACCTGGCGAAGCTCAAGGAGGCTGAGCGCAAGAAGCTCCCGCCGAGGGTGCGCAGGCTCGTGCAGGCCGTGGCGCTGTCGAATGCGGGAGACGAGCGCGCGCCGCAGATGCTGCGCAAGATTATGCAGCGGAAGCCCGACGCGCCGGAGGCGGCCATCGCCGCGCTTCAGCTCGTCACCATGGGCGACAGCTCGGCGGCCGCGAAGCTGGCGGGCCTGGCAAAGAAGCAGGACTACCGCCTGCAACTGCTGGCGGGCCACGCGCTGCGCAGGGCCGGCTGCGATGACCGCGGGCTGTCGCTCACCGAGATCACCGACGCGCAGGGGCGGCGCGTGGGCGAGATGGAGGTCAAGCTGCACAGGGAGCTGGCCGTGCACCCCAGGGTGGACGGCTATCGGGTCGCCAACATCGTCTCCGAGGTCGGATACGCGCACTTCCCGCACAACAACCACGCCAGCCTGCTGATGGTGTACTGGGTGTTCACCTCGCCCCAATGGCGGCGGATGGGGCTGTCGCGGGAGGCGCTGGCGGTCACGATGAACCACGCCGAGGCGCGCAAGTGCTCGACCTTCTCCCTCGGCACAGGCACGCGCAACGTCGCGCACGCGATGTACCGCAGCTTCGGCTTCGTGGATATGGAGGTGGGCGCACAGTACCGCAAGGTCCTGGCCGAGGGCACACCCTCAGCGCCCCCGGCCGGCGTCACCTTCCGGGAGATGCAGGATGCCGACAGGGAGCCGGTCACGCGCTGGGTGCGCGAGTACCACTCCGAGGCCCTCTGTGGCTGGTATCTGCGCGCCTGGCGGTCGTCGTCTGTGGACAGCGTCTTTCTCGCGGAGAAAGATGGCAAGCTCATCGGCGTCGCCTCCGGGCACCCGCGCGGGGAGGACCGCGGGGACATTGATGTCCTGTGCGTCGAGAAGGAGGCCGAGAAGCGCGAGGACGTCGCCCTGACGCTGCTGGAGCTTCTGCACAGGAAGTTGGCCGCGGACGGCGTCGCCGTGATCGAGAGGTGGCGCGTGCCGGACGATGGGCTGGTGTCCGAGACGCTGACACGGGGCGGGTACTCACGCAAGGTGAGCGGCGGCGTGGGCATGTTCGGCATCCGCGACCTGGAGCAGCTCTTCGGCGAGATCAGGCCGCTCTACGAGAAGCGGCTGGCCGAGGGCGAC
>CBFDBV010000596.1:0-2512 GCA_965603135.1 uncultured bacterium | reverse complement strand
GCCCGCGCGCACATCGTAGATGCCCAGGGCCTGAGGCAGCGTGATGGTCATCGGCCCCTCGGTCAGGCCGAAGCGATGCTCGTGCAGCACCCCCAGGTAGCCGAGCTTCCCGCGCTGGAGCTTGACCACCTCGTACTCGCCAGGCTCTGCGGGCGTCGGCATGAGCGTGGCGATGCGCGGCAGAGCGGCCCACGGCCCACCCTCGCCGTCCAGCCAGGCGAGCAGTTCCCCGGCGCGTGGGGCCGCGAAGTTCAGGTAGAACGCCCGTCCGCCGCCCGGATGGTCCTTCTGCACGATGAGGGGCACGTCCGCGCCGTCGCTGCACACGACCTCGCCGTCGGTGACCTCGATCACCCCGGAGCCGAAGACCGTCAACGGCTCCTCAGCGCCAGGCAGGGAGACCTCACGCTCGTCCCAGGTCGGGTCGGCGGCACAGCGGAAGCCGAAGAGCTTCTCAACCGCATCCTCCTGCGCTCGGCGGAGGCCGACAACGTTGGTCAGGCCAACGCCCAGGTCGGCGATCACGGTCCCGCCCCGCGCCAGCAGCTCCTTCGCGGCCGCGACGACTGCATCGTCAAGCGCGTAGACCGCCGGCAGAACGAAGCAGTCGCAGCCCGCGAGCGGCTTGTCCGACATCTGCTCCTCGCAGATGAACTCGTACTGCCGGCCGCTGCCGGTCACGAGCCGCATCCATGCCGCGCGCGAGGCGCCGTGCGAGCCGTAAGGGTCGTTGCGCCGCATTCCGGCCCGGCCCGGCGTCCCCTCCACGTCCGACAGCGCCCAGCCCACGTACATACTCGGCTGCGACCAAAGGATCCCCACTTGCGCCGGCGCCCGCTCCGCCGACGTCAGCAGCTTGCCGACGCCGGCGCGCAGGTCCCGGGTAACCTCCTCGTAGAGCGCGCCGCGCCTGGTCGGCCTGAGGTCCGGGTAGAGCATCGCCCAGGAGTTCTTGCCCGCGAAGTTCGACATCGAGCCGTAGATGGCCACGCCGCGCGCCCCATGCAGCGCGCACCACCAGGGCACGTACTCGATCTCCACCGGCTCGAAGTAGTAGCCGATCCAGGGCAAGTGCGGCCTCTCCGGCGACCAGCAGCGCACCGCTTCGTAATGATACGAGTCGGTGCGTCCCTCGCCCTTCCCGCGCGCCTCATACGGATACTCGAACGAGTAGTCGTTCGCCTGGCTCAGCAGCCAGTAGTCGCGCCCGCAGAACGGGCTCGGCCCGAAGGTGTTGGGATAGGCCACCAGGACATCCGGGTCGCCCTCGCGGATCCCCTTGCGAGCCAGCTCCACCGACTCCGCCCAGGTGTAGTCCATGAAGCGCCGGAACATCACCCAGGGCGCGAAGCTGTCCTCGCCGCGGATCTCCCGGTAGGTGATGAAGCCGGGCTCCGCGAAGTCCGCGTACTCAGTCCCCCACGTCGCGTTGAGCTGCTCGATGGAATCGTAGCGCTCACCCAGCCAGGTCACGTAACGCGCGGCGCAGTGCGGGCCCGAGCAGACCTCGATGTCGCCCGTAGCCAGGGAGGTCTCATCACGCAGATAGGCGGCGATGGGGCCGTACTTGCGCTGCGAGGCGGCGATCTCCGCGCCCAGCGCCACGAACTTGTCGCGGACCTCGGGGTCGCTGAAGCAGGGCTCGCGCACGGTTCCCGGCCCCTTGAAGGGACCGGTCCCGGGTAGCCTTGAGTACCCGAGGCCCACGGGCGCCACGCGTGACTGCACGCTCGCAAGCATGCCGGTGCCACCCACGAGTTGCGAGGTGATGCCGACCGCACGCAGCACGTCACCGAAGGTCTCATCCAGGTAGGGCGGCATCGCATTGCCGCTGCCCCATGTGCTGATGCGCCAGTCATCGAAGTACCGCTCCGGCCTGCGCGGGGTGAGCAGGGGTACCGCCACGTGGTCACACATGTCATCCGGGCTGACAATTGCGCCCCCGGCCCACACGACCTCGTCAACCAGCGTCACGCTCAGCAAGTTGAAGGTGCTCAGCGTCTCGCCGATCGGCATCTCCGCCGTCGTCTCGTGGCCCTCGCTAAGCCTGACCATGGACCGGTGAAGCAGCCGCCCGAAGGCATCCGTCAGTCTCACCTGCACGCCATCGCCGCCGGTCGCAGCCACCGACGCTCTGGCAGTCTGCCCGCGCAGGTAGCAGTCCGCGTCAAGCTCCACCGATGTGATCCTGGGCAACGTATCCGGCAGGTCCCTCTTCGAGAAGACGAAGTCAATGGCCCCACCGGCCTCGTCGCGCAGCACCACGAGGTAGGCCACCGGCTGGCCGAGCCTGTAGGGCTCGCCGGTCCTCTCCAGTAGCCGCCCTTCCCCTGCTTTGAGCTGCGTAGGGTGCGTGACCTCGCTCGCCTCACGGCCGAGGTAGTCCCAGCCGATCTCCTGCATGCCGCCCCGCACATCCTGCTTGCCCAGGACCTCGATCTTGCTCTGTCCGCCCGCCTCGAAGGTTGCTCTCGCCATCGCCGCCAACTCTCGGCCAGATGCCCACAGCATC
>CBFDBV010000595.1:0-2583 GCA_965603135.1 uncultured bacterium | reverse complement strand
CACAAGCTCACGGTGGACCGGGTCGGGCGGCTCTACCTGTCGTACAGCCACTGGACGAGCGAGACGACCTATCAGGGCGAGTTCCCCGGCCGCTATGAGCACCGCGCGGTGGTGGTCTCCAAGGACGGGGGGGCCCGCTGGAAGCTGGCGACGACCGAGGACTTCCTAGAGAGCATCCTCAAGTGAGCGCAGAACCGCGCTCTCCTACCCGCGCGCCGGGCCGCCCGGCCAGAGTATTTGCGCCGCCGAGAGGGTCGCTGAGATCTCCTGGAGCCAGACGTTGAACTCGGCGGCATGGTCAATATAAATGAGGATGGTGTCGGGCTCGGTCTCGTCGCGCCAGCCGCCCTCGGGGTGCTGCGTCTCCACCAGGAAGTCCGCAAAACACAGCGCCGCCTCTCGCGCCCGCTCGTCGCCGGTAATCAAGTGATAGAGCGCCGCCCCCAGGCTGCTCTTGCCGCTGCCCACGTAGGTGAACCTGTCCTCATAGCAGCGCAGCTTGAACTCAAAGAAGCGCCTGGCGAAGTCGAGGTAGCTCTCCGTCCCTGTCGCCTGATACATCCGGCACATAAGCTGGAGGGGAAGTCCGACCTCCCAGTAGGGCTGCTTGGGCTGCGTGGTGTCTATGCACAGGGCCTCGGGGCTGACCTCGGGCGTGACGAGCCTGCCGTCCGGGGTCATCTGGAAGTAGAACTTGCCCTCGTCAGGCTGCTGCTCGAGCATGCTGATGGCGCACTCAGCCGCCTGCTCGGCCACGTCCACGCGGCCGAAGTAGAGCGCGGATATCCCCGCCCAGCAGGTCGCCAGCGAGCGCAGGAACTCGTCCCCAAGGAAGTGCGGGAACCCGCCGCACGGAGCCTGGCGTGAGAGCAGGAAGGACATCACCGGATAGCTGAGGTCGAGCCTGCCCAGCCGGTGAGCGCCCTGGAAGAACCACGAGAGCTTGTACACGTCCCCGTTGTAGTCCTTGAGCTGCCCGTCCGGCAGCAGCGTGTTCGCCTTCACCCAGGTCAGGAGCCTGTGAGCGGGCTCAACATAGCCGCCGATGCCCCACGAGTAGGGCTGCTTGTGATAGGCGTCATTGGCGTAGCCCTCCCAGATGTAGCCCCCGTCCGGCAACTGATAGCCCAACTGATAGCGCACGGCCTTCAAGCCGGTCTCTTGATACAGCTCAATCCTGTCTTTCATGGTTACTCCTCTCCTCGCTCCGGTTTTCGGGACAGGTTCGCCGTTGGGTGGTCTTCCTCCTTGTCATCCGTTCGCAGTTGCGCCTGTGTGGGCCGAGTCCGTCCGTCCAGCACCGCCACGCCGGGGTAGCGCGGCGACTTTTCGCGCGCACGCCTATGATGTATACTCCCCCGGAACACCGCTGCGCAAGGTGACCATGGAATCGCACGGAGGCAGATTATGACACGCATTGCCGGGATCGCAACGATGGCCGCGCTGATTGCTGTGCCCTGCCTCGCGCAGGACCGCGACGGCGACAAGATACCCGATGCCGTCGAGCAGGCTCTCGGCTCTGTCCCGGACTTCGCCGAGGATTTCGCGTTGCTCTTCCACGATGGCAGCGCAGCGGAGGGGGATGAGACTCTGGGCAAGGCCTTCAAGGATGCGCCCGATTTGGCGGACGTGTACCTGGCGAGCGTCGCTCAGGATCGGTGGCTGTTCAAGGTCACCTTCACAGAGAACTATGTGGGCGAGCCGAATACCTTCATCCTCTACCTGGACGTGGACCTTGACGAAAGCACCGGTCGCCAGGACGCGAACCTGGGCACCGACCTGATGTACGTGCAGAAGGGCGGCAGCTTCAACCTGACCGAGCACACCGAGGGCCTGCGGAGCGATCCGCTCAGGATGGCGACGGTCGGCGACGCCATCTACATCTGCGCCGACCTGCCGCTGGGCGAGGGCAACGCCGAAGGCAAGGTGCGCTTCAAGGTCCTCTCGCACGTCTCGCCGCCGCACGACCAGGACTCGGACAGCATGGACTGGCAGATCGTCGAGCTGCCCGAGGCGCGCGTGGCCGACAAGCCCCGCATCGGCCTCCCGCCGCCCATGACGCCGATTGCCCAGTTCAGCACCGACAAGCCGGACCAGGACGGCGATGGCATCCCCGACGAAGTGGAACTCAGGCTGGGGATGGACCCCGAGACCAGGGACTTCCTGCACTTCCTCCACGACGATAAGTCCATCCCGGAGGGCGATGACACGCTCGGGGCCTACGAGAAGGCACCTGATGTGACCAAGGTGTATTTCGGCAACGTCGCGAGCGACCGCTGGGTCTGGCGCGTGGACTTCGCCGAGGACTACCCGGCCGCCGAGGCCCTGCTCATCTTCTACCTTGACGTTGACCACGATCTCACTACCGGCCGCCAGGACGGCGCGCGCGGTGTTGACATTATGCTTCTCTGCCAGGGCGGCTCCTTCAGCGCCAGCGTGCGCAACGCGAAGGTCACCACCACTGACCGGCGGGTACGCGGGGCCGTAGACGGCAACTCCGTCTACCTCTCGATGGACCTGCTCCTCAACCAGAACCAGGATGGCAACAGCGAGTTCCGCGGCTTCGTCCTGAGCCAGGGCTAC
>CBFDBV010000594.1:0-2584 GCA_965603135.1 uncultured bacterium | reverse complement strand
ATCATCTGGCCTGTGACCGGCAGAGAAGCGGCCGAGGCCGACGTCGCCAGCAGGCTGCTGACGGAGCTGCCGATGCCGGGCGCGGGGCTGCGCAGGCTCTTTGAGAATCGGGGCGACGATGGCGTGGCGGTCGTGGGCGCGATGGCCGGAGATGAGGTGCAACTCCTGGCCAGCTACGCCTGCAACGACTACGACGGGCTGTTGGTGGTGGCGGTGGCGCCCGTGGGAGAGTTCAACGAGGAGCACCACCGGCTGGCGCGGATCGCCACGAGCTTCGAGCCGGCGCCGTGGGAGGTGCCGGTGGTGGAGGCGGCAGAGGAGCAGGCCACCGGGGATGCCGGCCTGCTGCGCTGGCGCATCCCGCGCGGATGGCAGAGCCGTGGTGGCGCGCAGGTCGAGGGTAAGGGGGTTGCGATCGCCATCGAGGCGATGCGGGCAGGCGAAGGACACATACGCGTCGCCTGGCATCAGCCGCTCCAGCCGGGCTTTCGCACGCTCACCGCGCTGCTGAGCAGCCTGGGCTGGCGCGAGGGCGAGCAGTACGGTGGGCGCGAGCCCAGCAGGGGGATGCTGGTCTACAAGCGGCGCACTCCGCTCGAGCTGCTCCATGACTACCTGTTGCCGGGCCATCCGCGCAAGCTCAGCCGGGCCCAGGTCGTCTGTCGCGGTCTTGACGCAGTCGCCGCCAGCCTGCTGCCGGGTCAGGACGCCCAGGGGACGGTGGCGCTGGTCAGCGGGGAGGCCGCGGTCGGCCCCAGGGAGCGATTGTGCGTCGTGGCCACGGCAACCGCGCCGATGCCTCTGCAGAACACCTGCTGGCAGGGGGCCGAGCTGCGGGCCGAGGCCGACGAAGGTGCGCTGAGCGAAGCGGTGGCCGCGCTGGCGCTGGTGATCCGCTCGGCTGAGGTCACCGAGCGGGCGGCCGACGAGGAGTATGCGCCCGAACTGAGCGACCTGCTGGTGCGGGCGCAGAAATCGCTCGGCGCCATTCCAACTGACCTGCTGAGCGGGTGCGAGCAGCACTTGCCCGCCAACGTGCTCGACAACCCGACGGCCCCGAGCGTCAGGTCGTGGGTGCTGCCGAGCGCCGCAATGGACTTCTGGCGCGAAACGGCAGCTAACGACTGATAGCTCATGGCTGATAGCTGATAGCTGAGCGAGGTGGTACTATGAGAGAGCTGGTTGAGTGCGAGCATTGTCACGGTCAGAAGACCTGCACCATCAGCGGCGGGCGCAGTTGCCGGGAGTGCCTGGCGGCGGCCGGCAAGAGCCTGCGGGATTTCGCGACTGTGCGCTGCTCGTACTGTGGCGGACGTGGCAAGGTGTGGGTGGAGGCGGATGAGGAGGAGACTCAAGAGGGCGCCAAACCCGACGATAACTGACAGACCGCGCGGGAGTCGTCCCCTCAACAGGACTGACAGGTCCGCGCGCGGGGCGGCCCTCGAAACGCCCCAAAGACGCGCCTGTCTAAACGAATTGACGGCTTGACACGTGGGGGCGGGTGTGGTATAGTCGCGTCGTCACAGCGGGCGGAGGTGTTCCGCGCGCTGTGGCGTAATCTTGGCCGTGCCAGCAGTCCAATCCTGGCACAGAAGGGAGGCACCTCCAAGCCTGACTGTTGGGGTAAGCGGCCAGGGCAGGCCAAGCCGATAACAGCCTGGATCGCATCGGAAGAGGAAACTGTGGACACTCTCTCCTGTGCGATCCTCCGATGCAGCAGATAGGCGCGGCCTGTCGCTTGCGACGGGTCCACCCATCCGAGGGTGGCGTCGCAAGGGTCTGTGACAATCCTAAGGAGGGTAACAGCACATGAGAAAGGCACTACCAGTTGTGATTCTGGCCCTGCTGATTGCTGTTCCGGCAGTGGCCCAGACAAGTCCCGCAGAGACAGTGCCGTTCGATCACTGGGCCTACGATGCGGTGCAGCAGGTGTGCGAGGCCGGGGTGATCATCGGTTATCCCGATGGCACCTTCAAGGGCGACCGGGCGATGACTCGCTACGAGTTCGCCATGGCCATCTCGCGCTTGCTGGACATCATCCCCAAGGAGGGTGCGGTAGGCCCGGCAGGTGAGGCAGGTGCGGCGGGTGAGGCGGGTGCGGCGGGTGCGGCAGGTCCCCAGGGCGAGAAGGGCGAGAAGGGCGACACGGGTGAGTGCACCTGTGACGAGAAGATGGTCGCCGACCTGATCGCCAAGCTCTGCGAGGAGTTCAAGGAGGAACTCGCCGACGTCAAGGAGGACCTCGAGTACCTCACGAACGACGTGTACGATCTTGGGGATCGCGTGGCGTGGCTGGAGGAGCAGATGGGCGGCCCGGAGATCACGGGTTGGCTGGACTACCGGATCGGTCTGGTAGGAGAGGATCTCGACCTCGACCACGAGTTCGACAATCTCACCGCCGCGGTCGGGATAGCCGGCGACATCACCGACGACCTCTACGGGAATCTGACGCTGATGACGCGCGACTCGTCCGCCGGGTATTGGAAAGACGGTGTGTGGTACCCGGTTGATGGGTACTCCCCGAACACGGTGTGGCTGGACGAGGCGTACGTGCGCTTCCCGACCGGCAACTTCGCGACGTGGA
>CBFDBV010000593.1:0-2586 GCA_965603135.1 uncultured bacterium | reverse complement strand
TGACCTGCTGCTGACCGGGCACACGCACGTGCCGAGCATCGCCCGCCACGGCGAGCTGATTCACGTCAACCCGGGGACGGTGACGTATCCGCTGGCCACCGATGAGGCGCTGTGCCGCAAGACCTGCGGGGCGTGGGTGGGCGGAGAGGTGACGGTGTATGAACTCCAGACCGGGGAGCCGATGGAGCTGTGAGCGCATCCGGCCGTGAGGGCGCAGCACAGAGCTGAAGAGGAACGCGGAGCAGCGGGCAGGACTCCGCACCGGCGGCCAACGAGTATGATGTAGCATCACCTGGCGAACGGGAGCGCGCGACAGACAACTGGCGATTGAGGAGTGGATCAGGCGATGAAGATTGCAGCAGCGCGACAGGCGGCACGAGCGATGGCAAGGACAGCCGTGAGCATATTGACTGCTGGGACCTTGATCGTGTGCGGGTGTGGGGGTGGAAGCGGCGGAGGTGCCAACGGCGGTGGAGGCAATGGCGGCAACGGCGCCCCCCCGCCGCCCGCGGAGGCCCAGTACGCGATCGCCGACCTGGGCACCCTCGGCGGGACCACCAGCGAGGCAACCGACCTCAACGACGAAGGTCAGGTCGTGGGGATAGCTCGGACGGATGGCGATGCCGCCAACCATGCCTTCGTGTGGGACGGCACGACGATGACCGATCTGGGGACTTTGAGCGGCAGGGACAGCGGCGCAAGCGGCATCAACGCCAATGGGACGGTCGTGGGCTGGTCTCATGTGCCTCCCGACAACGCCCGCCATGGCTTCATCTACCAGGGCACGACCATGACAGACCTGACCGCTCCCGACACCGGCGGCGCGGAGGACATCAACGACGCCGGGCTGGTGGTCGGCCAGTCAGGCGACCACGCGTACCTCTACGACGGGACGACAATGACCGACCTGGGTACCTTGGGAGGGGCCACCAGCCGCGCGCAGGCCATCAACGAGGGGGGAGTGATAGTCGGCTGGTCACGCCTGGCCGACGGTACCACGGACCACGCGATGCGGTACGCGAACGGCACCATGGGCGAACTCGGGACTCTCGGGGGGACCACCAGCCTCGCCTACGGCATCAACGATGCGGGGCATCTGGTCGGCAACGCCCAGACGGCCGCCGAGGAGACCGGCTGGCCCATCGGCCACGCGTTCCGGTGGTGCGGAATTATGGGCATTGATATGGAGGACCTGGGGACCCTGGGCGGCGACAGGAGCCACGCCCACGACATCAACAACGGCGGACTGGTGATCGGGGAGGCGGAGATCGCCAGCGGCACTCTGCACGCCTTCGTTCACGACGGCGACCAGATGATTGACCTCAACGACCGGCTGGCCGATGGTTCAGCTCAGTGGACGCTCACCAGTGCGCGGGCGGTCAACGAAGCGGGGCAGATCGTCGGCCAAGGCACCAATCCCGACGGCGACTCCCATGCCTACCTGGCTACGCCACAATAGGACAGCCTGCGACCGGTGACGGCGTGCGACGGCCCCGCCTCCCCTCAGGTGGGGAGCCGGCTACCTACGCGGTGATTTGCCGTATCAGCCCACTCAGGTAGTCGTAGGCCTCCTGAAGCTTCTCTTCGGTGGTGATGCCCACCGGCTTCACGCAATACCCGCCGCGGAAGTCCTCCAGGTTGATGTAACCCTCGTACCCGTACTCGTGCAAGGCCTGCACGATCATCTCGAAGTCGGCAATGCCGCCCTCCAGCGAGGCGTTGTCCCAGTACCAGCCCTTCTCGGGGTCGTGGAGCCAGCACATATTCTTGGCGTGCACGTGCGCCAGGTAGGGCCCCAGCATCTCGATGCCCATCCGCCAGTTCTCCATCCCCTCCAGGACCATGTTGCCCGGGTCGAAGATGACGCCCACGTGCTGGGAGCTGAAGTGCTCGACGATGCGCAGGCCCGCCGAGGCGGAGGGGCAGATCGTGCGCGAGTGCAGCTCGATGAGCGCCTTCACACCGTGGTCGGCGGCCATCCTCTCGATGGTGCGGTAGTCCTCGACGACCTTCGCGCGCAACTCGTCGTAATGCGTGCTGCCGTCGTAGCCTGACGAGCCGATCCTGAGCATCGGCGCGCCCATCACCTGCGCGGCCTTCATCAGCCGCTCGATCTTCTCGAAGTCGCCTGTGTCAGAGCCGGTGCCCAGGGATGCTATCTCCAGCCCGTGTTTCTCGGCGACCTCTCTGGCGCGGGGCGCATCCTCCTCCAGGTTGGTCAGGCTCACGTGCCACTCTTCGCCGGAGTCGAAGACGCGGTCCTCGTAGCCGACCGTCCACTCGATGCCCGTGTAGCCGGTCTCGGCCACCTTGGCGGCTGCCTCCTCGCGATGGTAGTCGGGTAAGACGATGGAATACACGCCCAGCTTCATTCGGCTGGCCTCCTTTGTCGTGGCCGCTGCTTCCTCGCGGCAGGCCCGAGGACCTCCCGAACGGCGGAGGCGGGAGGCGGGAGGCTGGAAACGACCGGGAGCCGTTAGCCTTTGCCGTTAGTCGGTAGTCGGATGTCGGTAGTTGGATGTCGGTGGGCGGGCAGGTCTGCGGCCCGGGAGACGGGAAATGACGGGCGCAATGTCATTCTCGCGA
>CBFDBV010000592.1:0-2625 GCA_965603135.1 uncultured bacterium | reverse complement strand
GCGGCCTGATAGATCTCCTTCATCCGCTCGGTGGTCACATGGGTGTAAGTCTCCACCGTTCCCAGGTTCCGATGGCCGAGGAGCACTTGTATGCTTCTCAGGTCGGCGCCGGCGTCCAGCAAGTGCGTCGCGAAGCTGTGCCGGAAGGCGTGCGGGGTGATGCGCTGGCTCGCGCCGGCCTCCAGCACGTACTTCTGCAAGCGCTGCTGCACCCCGCGTACCGACAGGCGGCCGCCCCTGTTATTGAGGAACACCGCAAGCTCACCGGCGGTCCCGCCCTGCGTCTCACGTGGCGAGCCGCTCCCCTCCGCCACAGCCCCGCTCTCGCGCAGCAGTTGCGGTCGCCCCTCGGCCAGGTAGAGGCGCAAAGCGCTCACGGCCCTGTCGCCCAGCAGGACGATCCTCTCCCGATCGCCCTTGCCGACGACCCGTATCTCGTGGCGCTCCAGGTCCACGTCGCCCAGGTCCATGCCGACCAGCTCGCTGACGCGAACCCCGGTCGCGTAGAGCACCTCCAGGATGGCCCGATCCCGTTGGCCGAGCGCCGTGCTCGTGTCCGGCGCTTCAATCAGCGCCGACACCTCGTGCTCGTAGAGGTAGTTCGGCAGGCGATGCTCCTGCCTGGGCGTTAGGGCCACGGCCGCCGGGTTGTGCTCCATGATCCCCTCTTGCACCAGGAAGCGGAAGAAAGACCGCAGCGCCGCCAGCTTCCTGGCCACGCTCGCCTTCGAGTACTTCAGTCGCGCCAGGTGCCCCAAGAACGCGCGTACCGTGCGGTAGTCAACCGCCGTCCACTCGTCGGCCTGCTCTTGACGGCGCGCCTGGGCCAGGAACTCCACGAACTGATTGACGTCTTTCGCATAGGCCTCGGCCGTGTTGAGCGAGACCCCGCGCACGTCGGTCAGGTACCTCAGAAAGGCGTCCAGGCTGGCTGCGTGCATTTCTATGACCCCTGCTGCGATGCGATGCTGCGTGACTGGAGGGCCCCGAACCTACTCAGTGTCGGCTGCGAACTGCTTCATTGCTGCGAGCGCGGTCTTGACCTGTCGGGCTCGGCGGTCGCTCTTGGCCTCGTCTTCCGGGGCGCGAGCCTCGGGCAGCAAGCCGAAGCTCGCGCTGACCGGTAGCTGACCTTCGGCCTGCCTGTCAGTGAGCGCCTTGCAGAGGCCGCCCGTCATCGTCTCGGCCGGCGGCACAACCGGCTGCTCGCCGCGCGCCAGCCTCGCTGCACTGATGCCTGCGATGCAGCCCGTTGCCAGCGCCTCGAGGTAACCCAGAGCGCCCGCCAGCAGGCCCGCGACCAGGAGCCTGGGCGTCCGCGCCATCTGCAGCGTCGGCAGCAGCGCCCGCGGCCTGGGGAGATAGGGCACTCGGGCAACGAGCGCCGGTCGCTCGACGGTGACTTCGGCGAGGCCACCGGCGGCCCTCAGCGCATATTCCTGTGCCTCGGGCGTCAGCGCGGTGACGAACTCCTCGACCTGATAGCTGTGCCTCTCGCTATCGTCCGGGCGCAGACGCAAGGCCGCGTACTCGCCCGAAAGCTCCTCAATGTCCCGCGGCAGCCGCAGCACCCGATGACGGAAGCGGGCCGGATCAGCCCTTACGAGCCGCTCGACCGGCTCAGCCTCGTCTGCGAGTTCAGCGTCACCGGCCCCGGGCGGCTCGATGCGCTCTCCCTCGCTCAGTCGCCGCACCAGCTCGCTGAAGTCGCCCTCCGACAGAGGCACGAACAGCACCGGCTCAGCGCCCGGATAGGGCGGCGCCCAGCCCGCTCGCCCCTCGTCAATGCCGTGAGCGCCGACCACTGGCGACCTGCCCAGGAACGCGAACTCAAATGGCTCTCCCGCGGCCCGATGGATCGCCCGAGCCAGCGGCGACCACGTCGTCGGCCCGGTCGCGAGTATCACGATGCCCTTGCGAGGAAGCTGCTCGACGGCCTCGCGCCTGACCTCGATGGCCGGGTGCCGATCCACGGCATCGCCGACGGCTTGCGCGAAGGCTGCGCGGTCAACCGCTAGCTGTGCGTCGCTCAGGCGCGCCCGCTCCGCGCAGTCGAGGATGAGGCAGCCAAGCTCCCGCAGTTCCAGCTTGAGCAGCCCGGTCGCCCGCTCGGGGCTGTCCGCCGTCAGGACATTGCTCCCGACCAGCTCGGCGAGAAGCCCGGTGTCGTGCAACTCGGTACTGCGGTCGGGGCGCTGCTCGCAAAGCGTGACCCGTGCCCCGCGCTCGGCGGCAAGCAATGCCGCCGCACAGCCCGCCAGCCCGCCGCCGATCACCGTCACGCACGGCAGAGGCTGGATGCTGGAGGCTGGATGCTGGAGTCGTCCACCGTCAGTCGCTTCCCGCATGGCAGCTCCAGCCTCCGCCGTTTGCCGTTGTTAGCTGTCGTTGGCCGTCGTTCGCTGCCGTTTCACGGCTGCCATCGCGGTTGAGCGCGCCGGTAGAGGTCCAGGCTGATCCAGTCTGCCTCCGCGGCCTGTATCTGCGGCGGATCAGGCGGCGCCAACCTCTGCCCCTGGTCATCGGGAGCGCCCCACCACAGTATGCCCGTGAGCGAGAACGCCGCCCACCAGGCGATCACCAGCAGCAACGCGATCGCCACCACCGGCCAGACGGCGGAGGCTG
>CBFDBV010000591.1:0-2660 GCA_965603135.1 uncultured bacterium | reverse complement strand
GGCGAAGTGCAGGAACTGCTGGCGGAAGTTGAAGACCTCGCGGAACCACTGCTTGCGCGGCGTCGCGGGCTGATACCAGGTGTCCACCCAGCGGCGGTAGATGGCGAGGGCCTGGTGCCAGTCACCGCCGTGCGCGCCGAGTTCCGTGGGCACGCCCTCGAAGGTCTCACCGGGGCCGACGGGCGCCTGCAAGTACTTGACGCTCATAGAGACTGCGCCATCGCGCTTGGCGAGATGGTAGCTGCGGTAGCACTCGGCGGTGGTGTCCTTGGTCATCAGGTAGAAGCCGCCGCCGAGACCAGGGACGAACGCGGACATAACTTGCATCGGGAAGCCGCCGCCGTAGTGGGCCGACAGATTCATCGGGCGGTTGCTGACGATAGCGCCGCAGCGCGGGAAGAGGTACCACAGGTCATCCGGCTCCGGCGTCGCTTGCAGCGCGCCGAGCTGAGGCGCGGTGAGGACCACGTCAGCGTGCCCCTCGGCGTCATTGCGCACTTGCACGCGCAGGAGCACGGAGCCGTCGGCCTGCCCGGTCAGCGACAGGCTCACCGTGGCCCTGCGCTCTTCGCCTCGACAGAGGTAGGTTGCGCGCAGGGCGTGGTCGCCGACCTTGCAGTCCCCGAGTTCGAAGGCCTCCGGAGCCACGTCGGTTCCGTTGACCGCGAGGCCGAAGAGGGGCTGAGGCTCGACGGGAAACGCCTTCGCCCCGAGATAGCCGCTCGACAGCTCGGTGAGGGCCATGCAGTTGTCAGCGTCGAAGGTCGCGCTCAGGCGCTGGCCGCGGACATGCACGACTCCCTCCTCGAGGGTTATCTCGGTCGGCCCGGCGAGCGCGCTGCGCGCCTGGGCGACGCGGACGGGCGCCGGCCGCTCGCGGCGCAGGTCGGGCCTGAGGAGCCGCTCAGGGCCGAAGGCCGTGGCCGCCAGCACCGCGATGGCGCCGCGATCCATGGTGTCCAGGAGCCGCGCGGTCTTGAGCCTGCGCCCGGCGTCCGGGTGCACGACGTAGACGTCCAGGCCCTGCCTTATCTCGTGCTCGCCGCTTGCGAGGCGCAGCGGGAAGGCCTCATCCGCCGCGCCCTGGTCGTACTCCATCCGCACCACGAAGCGATGCGGGTGGGTCACCGCGTTCAGCCGCCCGCCGCCATACGAGGGCTCCTCCATCGCGGTGGCCCGCAGTCCCAGCAGAAGGAAGACCTCCGCCGCAGACTCCTCGGCGGGGATCGCGATCTCATCATCGCTTTTCAAACTCGTTCGCGCGACGCTCTCGGGCACGTTGAAGGGCACATCCCAGACCGTGAGCTTGCCGGCCGGCAGCGTGTCATCATAGCCGAGCGCCTTGCAGAGCTGCGCCAGGGGCACGTCGCCCACGGGGACCTGAAGCGCCCGGAAGTCGGGCGGCTCTGCGTCCGCCTTCATCGGCAGCGTGTCCGCGATCAGCTTCGGTGGCCTGTGGCTGCTGAAGCGCAGGTGCGCCAACTCGACGCTCGCCCCTGGCTCGGCGGCCTGGACCTGGATTGCCATCGCTGTGATGGGGTCCACCTCGACTCTGCCCACCGCCACCGTCCACGCGCCGTCTGAGGCGACTTCATTCAGCCGGATGCAGTACTGCTCGTGCTCGGCCCTGCCGCCGGGCGCGCCGGCGAGGTAGATGAAGTAGTCGGTGTTGCGTCGCATTCCCTGCGCCCGGTAGCGCACCGACAGCCAGCTCGCCCCTTCGACAGGAGCCGCCGGCGCGAACGACCACTTCATCCCACGGCCAGCCTGCGGCACCTGGAAGCGAACGCCCTCCGGGGTCGTCTCCGCACCGGGGGCATCGGCCGGGTTGGAGAGCCAGGTCGGCTCCGCCTTGAAGATGCCCGCATCGCGCGTCTCGATCAGCGTAACCTCGTCGGGACCGATCTCCGTCATCACTCCCTCCGCGCCCTCGGGCGGGACGTCGGCGAAGGCGAAGAAGTCAACCTCCAGGCGTCCACCGCCGTCCGCGGTCGCCTGGGTCTGAAAGGCGATCTGATCCGCCAGAGAGCCCGCCTCAAGCTCGACGAGATTGATGGCCACGAGGTGCCACTGCCCGTCGGCATCTATCTCGTCGCCGCGCAGCAGCCGAGTTCCCTCGCCCTTCTTGTCCGTGTGAACGTAGACGAGGTAGTCGGGCTTGGCGGGGTCGTAGTTGTGCGTGCGGTAGCGCAGCACGAGCCACGGGAAGAGGCCGATGTCCACGGGATCGAGGGGGAGCAGCCACTTCATCCCGCGGTCGGGCTCGGGAACGATGAAGCTGGCCACGCCGTCGGCTATCTCGACCTGCGGCGCCTCGGACGGGTTGCCGAGCCAACCCGGCATCGCCTCAAAGCCGGGATCGGCGTCGAACTCGACGCGTAATGCTCCCTCAGCGCACCCGCCGACAACCGACGCCATCACCATCACTCCAGCCAGCAGCAGCGTCCCGCCGGTCTTCTTCATCTGCAGCTCCCTCCATTGCCCGCTGATCGGCGGCATGGGCCGGATGGGGCCCTGAGACCGCTTCGCGGTCTCTTAGGAGTTGCTCTGAGAATGCGCTGCATTCTCCTAAGAGAAAGCTCTGCTTTCTCAGCGCAACTCCACCCACCCCGCCTTCGCCAAGGCTACGGCGGACAAGGGCCACCTGGCCGATTGACAGG
>CBFDBV010000590.1:0-2666 GCA_965603135.1 uncultured bacterium | reverse complement strand
TCATTCGGACCCCTCTCAATGCAAACCGGCCCCGCTCAGGCGAGAGCGGGGCCGTCTCTGTCGGTGCACGACGGTCACCGCCAGCCCTCGCGGGATGATCCGTACTCGGACCGCGGCGCGGTCTCCTGGCTCCCGGGCCCAACTCGGTTCGCGCCTTCCCGTCCCGTGGCGGATGCCCAGCATCCCCAAGGACAGTGGCCTCATGCGAACCGCTTCCCGGTTACAGTTGCGGGGCAGCGACGGTCTCTCACCGTCTTCCCGCGCCGATCCCACTCGGGGGCGCGTGGCCCCCTCGGCAGGACAGGCAGTTCTCCGCGGTCGCTCGGTATTCGGTTTGAGCAAACGATAGCACAAATCCAGCCGCTATGCAAGTACCTGGACCGGCCCCGGCAGCATCCAGATTCGGGGCGCTGGAGGCAGCAAGCGGTCGGATTCCTCGTACGCCAGCGGAGCGCTGGGGTAGGAGAGACCATCGGCTCGTCGCAAGCCCGTACACCCGAATCTGGATGCTGCCACCGGCTCCTCCTGAGACTGCTTCTGGGTAGCGGCGAAAAAAAGTCGCTACCCGAGGAGGTTCGTGGCGCGTCGTGGGGAACTGAGCCCTTCGCGCACAAATCTGGGTCGCAACAGGAACGCGGCTCCGTGCGAGCGCCTGTGCGGTCCCGCTGATGCGGGAGATAGCAGCGCAGGCACCCGCTTGGTCGGAACTGGCAGGCGTGGTCACCCCTCGCGGAGAGAGCTGGAGTTCTGCACATCACCCAAGGAGGTCGCGCACGATGGAGGAGACGAGGATACTTCTTTCCGAGAGCGAGATCCCCCAGCGCTGGTACAACATCAACCCCGACCTGCCAGCGCCCCTCGCCCCGCCGATACACCCCGGCACGGGCCAACCCCTCGGGCCGGAGGACCTGGCCCCGATCTTCCCGATGGCCCTGATCGAGCAGGAGATGAGCATGGAGCCCTGGATTGACATCCCGGACGAAGTGCTCAGGATCTACAAGCTCTGGCGCCCCAGCCCTCTGTTCCGGGCTCACCGGCTGGAGGAGCACCTGGGCACGCCGGCACGCATCTACTACAAGAACGAGAGCTTCAGCCCGCCGGGCAGTCACAAGCCCAACACCGCCGTGGCCCAGGCGTACTACAACAAGGAAGAGGGCGTCAAGCGCATCTGCACGGAGACCGGCGCCGGGCAGTGGGGCAGCGCGCTGTCGTTTGCCTGCTGCCTGTTCGGCCTGGACGCCGAGGTCTACATGGTCAAGATCAGCTACCAGCAGAAGCCCTACCGCCGCGTCCTGATGGAGACCTGGGGCGCGAACTGCTATGCCTCCCCCACCGACCGCACCGAGGCGGGCCGGGCGATCCTCGCCGAGGACCCCGACTCGCCAGGCAGCCTGGGCATCGCCATCTCCGAGGCGGTCGAGGCCGCCGTGAAGGACGATGAGGCCAAGTACGCGCTGGGCAGCGTGCTCAACCACGTGCTGATGCATCAGACGGTCGTGGGTCTGGAACTCAAGGAGCAGCTCAAGATCGCGGAGGATGAGCCCGACATCATCGTCGGCTGCGTCGGCGGCGGGTCAAACTTCGCCGGGCAGTGCTTCCCCTTCGTCAAGGACAAGCTCGACGGCAAGGACATCCGGATCATCGCCACCGAGCCGACCGCGTGTCCGACCCTGACACGGGGCATCTTCCACTACGACTTCGGCGATACCGCGCAGCTCACTCCGCTGATCAAGATGTTTACGCTGGGTCACACATTCATCCCCGCACCGATCCACGCCGGCGGGCTGCGCTACCACGGCGATGCGCCGCAGCTCTGTCTGCTGGTCAGCCAGGGGGTCATCGAGGCACAGGCGCTGCGTCAGAATGACGTCTTCAAAGCGGCCCTGACCTTCGCCCGGACCGAGGGCTCCCTGCCCGCGCCGGAGACCGCCCACGCCGTCAAGGTGGGGATTGACGAGGCGCTCAAGTGCAAGGAGACCGGCGAGGAGAAGTGCATCGTGATCGCTTACAGCGGCCACGGCTTCTTCGATTTGGCCGCCTACGAGGCGTACCTGAGCGGTGAGATCACCGACTACGAGCTGCCGCAGGATGACATAGACGCGGCCACCGTGGACCTGCCGGAGGTCGAATAGTCGGCCTGATCCGCAGGCAGGGACTTGCGCGCACCAACGGCAGCCGCCCGGACTCCGGGCGGCTGCCGTTCATTTCTCGCGCTATCGTTCCCGTGACTACTGCACTTCCGGCTCCACGCCGAAGATCTCCAGCAACTCTTCAAGGGGCTGGGCGCCATCGGGCATCGGCAGCGTGACCGCCTCGCGGTCTATCACCGACTGATAGATGGCCTGGATCGCCTCGAAGCCCGCCAGCGAGCGCTCGGCGTTGTTGCGGTGCGTGCCGCCCTCATTGAGAACCTCGACCAACTCCTCAAAGAACCGGGGCGTCGCCGCATTCCAGGCCTCGACGCCGGTGTCGATTCGTTGCCAGCCAGGCGCCCGGTCGTTCATCTTACGGAAGAAGTTGCCGATGACGGCCTCGGCGATCCCCTCTGTGCCTATCGCCGCGACGCGCTTCTGCATCCAGGTCCCGCCAATCTCCGGATCCGACTGGAAGGAGCGGCCACATTCCATGACCACGCGCACGTCGTCATCGAAGACCACGTAGCCTAA
>CBFDBV010000589.1:0-2669 GCA_965603135.1 uncultured bacterium | reverse complement strand
CGTTCTCTGCGTCTCTGCGGTGTGCCTTGTCGTTCGTCGTTTGCAGTTCCCGCATTGCCCATTGCCCATTGCCCGTCTTGACGTGCTCCTCCCAGCGGTCCTGCACGTATTGCCCGAGCCTGCGCTTGAACCCTTCGACGCTGAAGCTCAGTGCGTTGTTTCGGCAGGCCTGCTTGTCGAAGCTCATCGCCTCGAACCGGCCCACGGCCTCCACCAGCGCCTCCGGCGTGTGCTCCTCGAAGAAGAGGCCGGTCTCGCCCTCAATTACGGTCTCCGTGGCTCCGCCCGCGCGGTAGGCGACCACCGGCCGGCCGCAGCTCTGCGCCTCCAGGGGCGCGATGCCGAAGTCCTCCTCCTGGGGCATTATGAACGCCCGGCCCCGGGCGTAGTAGTTGACTATCTCCTCGTCCGGCACCTTCCCCAGCATCTGCACGGTCGGACCGGCCCGCTGTTTGAGGTACTGGTATTCTGGCCCGTCGCCGATGACGACCAGGGGCAGTCTGAGCCGATTGAAGGCCTCGATTGCCAGGTCCAGGCGCTTGTAGGGATTCAGTGTCGCAACCGCGAGGAAGTACTCCCCGTCTTCGTTGGCGGGCACGAACCTCTCGGTGTCCACCGGCGGATAGATGATCGTGGCATCCCGCTGGTAGGCCTCTCTAAGGCGGCGCCTGGTCGTCTCGGAGATGCAGACCATGTGCTGCGGACGCTGTGCGGTGCGCCGGTCCCAGTCGCGCAGCGGCGGCAGACTCGCCCGCACGAGCCCCTTCGCAACGAAGTTGGTTCTCAGCGTCCTGATGTACTCCTCGGCCCAGAACCACAGGAAGCGGGCCGGGCTGTAGACGTAGGCAATGTGCAGGGCGCCCTTAGCCTGTGGCGCGCTCTTGGACCAGCCGCAGCTCGAACTCAGGACCAGGTCGTACTCGCTCAGGTCGAGATGATCAATCGCTGCCGGCATCAAGAAGAAGAGCTTCCGGTAGAGGCGCAGGGCGCCGGGAATATCCTGGAGCAGGGAGGTCCTGATGTCCCAACTGCGGAGGCGGTCCTCCATCCGGTCGGCGTCATAAAGGAGAGTGTAGACGGGGGCCTCCGGGTACATCTCGTGCAGCACATCGAGCACGCGCTCGGCGCCCCGAATGCCCTGCACCAGGTAGTCGTGAACGATCGCCATCTTCATGGAGTTGAAATGCCCTGCATCCGGGCCTCCACAAGCAGGTTCGCTCGTATCGAGCAGAACTTGCCGCACATGGAGCAGGCCTTGGGGTCCATCGTCGGCCGCTCGCCCCGCCGCGTGCGCACCTTGCCCGGGTCCAGGGCCAGGTCCTCCATGTCGGCCCAGTTGAGGTGCTTGCGGGCCGCCGACATGGCGTCGTCCCACTGCGCCGCCCCGGGCACACCTTTGACGAGGTCGGCGGCATGGCCGGCAATGCGGGAGGCGATGACGCCCTCGATAACGTCGTCAACCGTCGGCAGGCCCAGGTGCTCGGCGGGAGTGACGTAGCAGAGGTAGTCGGCCCCGGCGGCCGCGCAGATCGCGCCGCCGATGGCGGCTGTGATGTGATCGTAGCCGGGCGCCACGTCCGTCACCAGCGGCCCCAGCACATAGAATGGCGCATCATGGCAGAGCTGCTTCTCCAGGATGACGTTCGCCTCGATCTGGTCCAGCGGCACGTGGCCGGGGCCCTCTACGAAGGCCTGCACACCCGCCTTTCGGGCCCTGAGCACGAGCGCACCGAGGACACGGGTCTCAGCGACCTGGCCCGCATCCGTGGCATCCGCCAGCGCGCCGGGTCGCAGCCCATCGCCCAGGCTGATGGCCACGTTGTGCTCGCGCAGGATGGCAAGCAGGTCGTCATAGCGCTCATAGAGCGGGTTCTCGGCATTGTGCTCGGTCATCCACGCCGCCAACATACTCCCGCCGCGGCTGACGATGCCGCCGATGCGCGGCTGGGTGTACAGTGCGCGAAGCGTCTCGCGGGTCACGCCGCAATGCAGCGTCATAAAGTCCACGCCGTCTTTCGCCTGGCGCTCGATGACTTCCAGCAACGAGTCGTCTGTCATCGCCATTGTGTCACCGTGCTGCTGGTCGGCCTCCACCATGGCCTGATAGACGGGCACCAGGCCCATCACCACGGGACATTCCTGGCGGATGCGCCGGCGGGCCACGTCCAGGTCCCCGCCGGTGCTCAGGTCCATCACGGTGTCGGCGCCCACGGCGACCGACGCGCGCAGCTTGTCCAGCTCGTCCTCCACGTTGGGGAAGTCAGGCGAGGTGCCGATGTTGGCGTTGACCTTTGTGCGCAGGCCCTGGCCGATGCCGAGCGGCTGCACGCCATCGCCGCCCATGACCACGGTGGTGCCCGCCTCCAGCCGCTGCCGGAGTGCCTCCAACTCCACGCGTTCATCTTCAGCGACCTGGCGCAGGACCGCCTCGTCCACCTGAAAGCCGACGGCGTCTGCGCCGCGCTTAGCTCTCTCAGTGCTCACTTCCGACATTCTGTGCGCCTCCTGGTGACGGGGCCAACAGCGAGCTTGGCGTCCCTGGATGGATTCGGTGGAGCGCGCGGGTGGCCGACCGAGAGTGAGGCCGGCATCGCCAGTGATCGCGCCTATGCGTCCTGTCTGGCGCTCGAGGCTGGCTGGGGCCGGTGGCCGGACAGTGACGCGAAAAC
>CBFDBV010000588.1:0-2677 GCA_965603135.1 uncultured bacterium | reverse complement strand
CCTGCGTAGGACACGGGCGTGTAGGTCCACGCCTTGTAGATGGTGCCCGGATGGTGCGGGATGCTGGTCTCGTTGAAGCGCGTGAACTGCTCGCGCGTCTCGGTCAGTGTCGTCGGCGTGGTGTTGGCGATAACGGTTGCGCCCCGGTCGAGGAACGCATGCAGCAGTGCTTGCTTGAAGGGCAGGGAGGCCAGCTCCGCCGCTCCGCACTCGGCCACCACCTCGCCCGTCGCCCGGTCAATCTCGAAGGTATGCCCGTCCGGGTGGGCGTAGTCGGCCCTGCCGCTGACCCAACCGGAACCACCGAACACCCGCGACATCTCGTCCCAGTACATCCCGTCCGCGCCTATCTCGTCGAGGTAGAGGGTCGGTATCTTCTCCAGCAGCTCGCGCCCCACCGAGTTCTCCAGCGTGGGTACCACCAGCGCGATGTGCGTGTTCCATGCCTCCGAGAAGGAGTTCTGGAGTGGCTGGCCGTCCTTGCGCGTCCAGATAGAGTCGCCCCACTGCTTCACCAGGTCGTCGCCGGTCACCAGCCACGTGTCCAGGTAGACCAGGCACTTGACGCCCGGCCGCACGCGCCGCAGCTTCTCGATGGCAGCCTTGAGGCGCCGGCGGTAGTCGGCGTACACATCGCTGGTCACGATCGGCCCGTGCCCGAGGTTCTTGGTGCCCGCGATCAGCAGCTTGCGGTCCACCCAGCCGCCCTGGGACATCATGATGTTGATGTTGAGCAGCTCCAGGTGTGCGCGCAGCTCATCGTCGTCGTAGGCGAGGATGGCGTCGGGCTCGAAGAAGTTGATCCCGCCCTCGATGGTGAACGGCTCCAGCCAGTCGTCGCGCAGGAGGTTGACCAGGTCGAAGACGTTGGGCGTGTCGGTGGCGTAGATGGCCCAGGTCATGGTGTAGCTCTCGCCCGGGCGCAGGCCGAACCAGTCGTCGCGGATGCCGGCGGTCTGGGTCTCGTCGTCGAAGAAGAAGACCCCGTGCTCGCGGAGCACGTCGTCACAGGCTACGAGGGCGAGCCCATGGTCCTCGCGCGGGAGGAAGAGGTAGGGAGCGGAGGGCCGGTTGAGTTCGGTGATGTCGGGGTCCTCGCGTCCGCCGAAGCTGACGCGCTCGCACCCTTTGGCCCCGCGCACGGTGTGCTCGATGCGGATGCCGACGGGATGGTCGGACGTGTTCGTCAATGTGTCGTGGACGAGCTGCCGTCCCGCGTACGCCGGGTCATCAATGCCGACGGGCTTGCCCTCATAGACGAGTGGATACTGCTGGCCGTGCACCAGGGGCTTACCCTCCCACCCTGGCTCGTACCTTCTCTCTATCCGCCACCCGGGGCCTTCCACCGCCATGGGGGTACGTGCGCCGAAGGCCCAACTGCCCGCTGTCGGGCCCCGTGGGATAATCCCCCGGAAGTTGTACCACGCAATCCGGCCATCCTCGCCCGGCGCCGAGAAGCGGGAGGCCACCTGGTATTCGTGCCCCCGGACCTCTATCATCATCTGTCCGTCGGAGCACGCCATGACGCTGAGCGGGGCCGAGCGGCTCTCGCGCGGCTCGAAGGGGACGGTGTGGTCGGGCTTCGCGGACTGGCCGGGGAGGACGCCTGGGCCCTCGCGCACCTCCAGGCGCAGGTCGCGGAAGAACAGCGTCATGTCGCTGCCCGCGTGAGCCGCGATGGCCTGGTTGGCGGCGTGGCGGAAGTTGAGGTTGTTCTCGCCGGCCGCCAGCAGATCGGTGATGTCCAGCTCGAACTCATACGCCTCCGGGCCGTAGTACTTGCGCTCCAGCAGTATCTCGAAGTCTGGCGCGTAGGCCAGCCGCCAGTCGCCTGCGGGCAGATACCAGGTCAGGAAGGGCGGCACGGTCCACTCGAAACGGTTGGGCTTGTTGAGCAGCCGAACCTGGCGGCGCGGGGTGCTCAGGCCCACGTGTTTCCCGTTCACCTCGATGAAGACGCCGTTCGATGAGCCGATGGTCGCCGGGTTGTCTATGCGCGCTCGGAAGCCCAGCACCACCTGCCGCTCCCCGACCCCAGCAGGCGCGGAGAAGGCCCACTCGTGGCTGGCCTCCAGCTTGAGCTGGAAGTCGTCCTCAGCCAGGCGCAGGGCGGCCCCCGGCTCAGCCGAGATGCGCAGCTCCTGAGCGGCTGCCGGACAGACGACAGCGAGGAGGGCGGCCAGCGTTACAGTGATGGGGTGCAACGGACTTCCTCCGCTCGGACGGCTTTCTTGCGGGGGGTGAGGGCACCCCCCGCCACGATAACGGCATGAGACGCGCGCCCCCGGTCCCCACTTCGGACAGACGAGGCGTCTGGCCTACCCAAGGACGCGCTCGATGCTGATGCGAATCGCCACCTCGTTCAGGCGCTGCTGGAGGGCCGGTGGCGTCTGCACGTTGTTGTTCTGTATCTCCGAGGTGATGATTGAGATGCGCTCGTAGAGATCGCCCCAGCGCTCGACGAAGTACTGCCGCTGTACGCCCGTGTAGCCCAGCGGCTCGATCTCCTGCTTCGGCAGGCCGCCCTCCACCTCTCCCCACGCCCCCACAATCTCCTCCGCCCACTTGCGCGAGAACTCCTGTATCTCCGCCGGCAGCTCATCATACAGGCACGGCAGGATCATCATACAGTTCACCGGCTGGTTGGGGAACTCGGTCAGATGCAGGCTGAGCGTCT
>CBFDBV010000587.1:0-2684 GCA_965603135.1 uncultured bacterium | reverse complement strand
AGTCCGAACCTGGATGTGATACTGATGCCGCGCGCTGACAGGGCCTCCGAGCGCGTCCGTGCTGTGCTCGTGGGCATCGCGAATCCCAACACAATGGACGCCCTGATGGACTTGGCGGCCTCTCTCGCCAGCTACGCCGACTACGGCGTCGTCGCCACGCATGTGGTGACGGTGCCTCCTCAGGCGAGCCTCGGCTCGGCGCGCGGCTCGCGGCAGATAGCAGCCGCCAGGCGAGTGCTCGTCAGCGCCATCCGGGCCGCCGCGGACCGGGGCCTCAGCGTCCGCGGCGTCGTCGAGGTCGCCCGCGAGGTTGACGAGGGCCTCATCTCCGCCGCCGCGACGCAACGCGCCGAACTGATCCTGGTCGGACACTCAGACATCGAGCCCGGGGCCGACCGGGCGGAGAAGAGCTTCGACCGGATTATGCACCGCGTCGCGCGCGGCACGCGCTCGGACCTCATCGTGGCGAAGTTCCGCCGCGAGACGGTCACCAGCGTCCTCGTCCCCGTTGGCAGGGGCACCAACCTGCGGGTCACGGGCTTGCTCGCGCAGGCTCTCGCGGCAGCCGGGAATGCCGTTGTGCGCTTCCTGCACGTCGTGGAGGCCGAAGCACAGCGGGAAGAGAGGCAGCGCACCATCGCGGGCCTTCTGGCCGAACACGGCCTGCTGGAGGTCGGCGAGTTGGAGATCGCGCTCAGCGACAACCCGCTGGCGGCGATCATCGAACGCGCGAACCAGCACGACCTGACCATCGTCGGCGCCGATCCCCGGCCTTCTCTGGCCGAGTCCATCTTCGGGAGTTGGGCCGAGCGCATCGCCACTCAGGCCGAGTGCACAGTCCTGCTGGTGCGGGCGAAGCGCTCCTGACAGCGTGAGCACCGGGGGCCTTCTTCAGTGAACCGTCCTCCGGATCGGTCGAAGTTGCAAGTGCTGGTCAGTATCGTTACGCAACCTTTGGAGGTGGAGTCTATGAAAACGTCGCGTCTCAGCACCTCAGCGTTGCTGTCCCTCGCCGCGTGGCTGCTTTGCGCCGCCGCCGTCCTCGCGCAGGCGCCCACGGAGCTTCCCCCGCGTGTGGTCGCGTGCAGTCCGGAGCCCTTTGCCACCAACGTGGACCCCGATCTTCAGGAGATCGCCATCACCTTCGACCAACCGATGAACACGGAGACCAAGTCCGGGTTCGGCTATCTGCGCTGGGCTGGCGTTTTCCCTGGGGTCAGGGACGCTGAACCCACCTGGGACGAGGGCCGCACTGTCTGCACCTTGCCGGTGGAGTTGGAGCCCGACGTCACCTACGCCGTGGCTGTCAACACCTCAAAGCAGCGCAACTTCACGGACCAGGCTGGCGTGGCGGCGCTGAGTTTCGCCTGGGTGTTCGCGACCGGCGAGCGCACGCCCGACGACTTCCCGGCTCACGTAGTCAGCTCGGACCCGCCTCTGGGCGCTACCGATGTGGATGCCCATCAGCGCGAGATCAGCGTCACATTCAGCCGACCGGTCGCCCCTGGCGATTTTTCCTGGGTGATCCTGAGGGGCAGTGGGGTGTATCCCGGCCAGCGCGGCGGGCCGTCGCCGACGCTCAGCGACGACCGCCTGACGGCGAGCTTGGCGGTGCTGCTCAGTCCGGGCACGGTCTACGCGCTCAGTGTCAACGATGTCTATTACTTCGGTTACAAGGACACCAGGGGGCACCCGGTGCTCCCCTTCGGCTGGTGCTTCAAGACCGCGGACTAGCGCCGGTTTCACAAGCTCCCGTAGGTCGGGCATCCTGCCCGACAACGTCCTCTCAGGGGTTGCGAAACCAGTTCTGGCCGGGAATGACGCTTCGGGAGCGCCGAAATGACAGGAGGAGATTGCACGATGACGGCCTGGTTTGCGATCGGGACGCTGCTGCTGGCAGCCGTGGCGGGCCTGGCGGATGCGCTGTTCGAGGACGTTCACGTCGTCAAGATCAAGCCCGGCAAGTACGGCCCGCGCGGCATGCCCGGCGACATCATTGAGCTGAAAGATGGCGCGCTGCTGCTGTCCTACACGCACAGCGGCATCAAGGCCCGCAAGTCCACCGATCGGGGCCGGACCTGGGGCGAGGAGTTCGTGCTCGTGCCCGACCCTCAGCCGCCCTCCCAGCAGGGCCGCTACGCTCATCCCAGCTTCCTGCGGCTGGCAAACGGGGAGATTCTGCTGTCGTACATCTACATCGCCGGGGCGCTGCCGTACTACGGGCACAACTACTACCGCCGCTCCGCCGACGAGGGCGAGACCTGGAGCGAGCAGTTCATCCTGACGCCCTATCCGGGTTACAACCTCGTGCACAACGACAAGCTGACGCTGCTGTCAACCGGCCGCATCATCGTGCCGATGGAGCACAAGAAGCGCTGGCCCAGCGAGAAAGATCACAGCGGCTATGTCTGCCGGGTCTTCTACTCCGACGATCACGGCTACTCCTGGCAGGCGAGCGAGAACGACGTGGACATCGAGCCCCACGAGGCCCAGGAGCCGCACGTGGTCGAGCTGAAGGACGGCCGCCTGCTGATGATCTTTCGCACTTACAGCGAGTATGTGGGCCGGGCCTACTCGGATGATCAGGGGGTAACGTGGTCGGAGGGGGAGCTACTGGAGGACCTGCCGCTTCCCAGGTCGGGCGCGGTGACGGTGAAGCGGATACCGTCCACGGGCGATCTGCT
>CBFDBV010000586.1:0-2700 GCA_965603135.1 uncultured bacterium | reverse complement strand
GCCGCCACCAGCGCCGGGTTGTCGTCGTAGTCGTAATCGTCCTCATCCCCGCTGCCGCCGAAGAAGAACCGAGCGTCCCCGGCTATGACCTCCGACAGGAGGTCCGCAGCCTCCTCCGGCGTCCCGAGCGCAGGTGAGAGATAGAACACCGGGCGGAGCAGGTCCTCGTTGTCGGCGGCCTCGCCCCAGAGGGCCGGGTTATCGGCCATCGCTCCCTCGGCTGCGACGAGGCTTGCCATGCTCGTGCCGGCGTAGATGCGCACTCCCAACGAGATGCCCGCACAGGAGGCATCGGCGTCCTTCGCCATCGCGATGGTCTCGCTCGCGGTCTGTTGCGTCTCGCCGGGCGCGCCGATGAGCAGGTCGAGCATCACTGTTATCTCCCGCTCGCGGCAGAGGCGCGCGGCCTCGAGAATGTCCGCGCGCGAGAAGTCGCGGCCCAACCGCGCCAGCATCTCATCGCTGCCGCTATCCACGCCGAAGTTGATGCCCGCGCACCCGGCGCGCTTCATCAGGTCGGCAAGCTCCTTCGAGAACGGTCGCGGGCTCAGGTAGCCGTACCACCGCATCTTACCGCCCAGCCCGCGCCGAATGACTTCCTCGCAGACGGCCTCGGCGTGCTCCTCCGACAGGTTGAACTCGCTGTCGCACAGGTGGTAGACGTCAATGCCTTGCCCGAGCAGGCTCTGGATCTCATCGGCCACCGCTCGCGGCGAGCGCAGCCGCACGCGCCGGCCCTTGCCCACGGGGTCCGCGCAGTAGATGCACTGCCGGTCGCAGCCCCGCTTGGTCTCCAGGCCGATCTGCCCCCCGTGCTCGAAGTACGCGCGGTTGTCCACGGTGTCGCGCCGGAGCCCGGGCTCCTCGCTGATGTCGGGCCAGGCCGGTGGATTGCCTTGGACTTGCTCGCCGTTGCGCCACAGCAGCCCGGGCACATCTCGCACATCGGTCGCGCCTCGCAGTGCACGGAGCAAGAGCTGCACTGCCTGCTCGCCGTCGCCGAGTATGCCGTACTCCGCGCCGACCTCATTCATAATCGCTCCCGGCGCGATCGCGAAGCCAGCTCCGCCCAGCAGAATCGGCGCCTCAGTCGCCTCGCGCGCCACTGCGACCATCTGGCCCAGCTCCGGTATGAACGAGTGCGAACTCGCCAGGAAGCAGTTATCGCTGTTACGCAGGGTGATGCCGACCAGCTCGGGGCCTGTCTCCGCCAGCCGCCGCTTGAGGGCAGCGCCTGGCTCCTCCTCGAAGCAGAGGTCAATGACCTCCACCTCGACGCCCGCCCGGCGGGCGGTGCTGTGGCGGCGGGGAGCGACCGCTTGCGGTCGCCGGCAGGCCTCAGCGATGTACTCCAGCCCCAGCGGGCCGATCGCGGGCTTGATCGTGTTGGCGTTGACGAGCGCTATCTCAGCCACCGCCGGCCAGCACCTCCAGGAGGGCCGGGAAGCCCGCCCGCTCGCTCAGATCCGGCCCGTATTGCCAGTAGCAGTGTGAGAAGCCGAGCTCGCGCAGGAGTTGGCCCTGGTCGGCCAGGTATTCCGGCGCGGTCTCGCGCGGGCTCTCTGCATCGCCCCACTCCCCGAGCAGCACGGGCGCATTGAGCCGCTCGGAGACCTCGCTCATCCTCTCGAAGGCGATACGCGCTCGCGCGCTGTTGCCGTCGTAGGGCACCTTCGGCGAGCAGCCCGGATCGTAGAAATGCGGCGCGTAGGCGATGTTGATCTCCTGATCACCCACGTCGGGCCGGGTCAGAAAGCAATGCGTGCCGCTGGAGGCTCCTATGTGCGGCTCCAGGAAGAAGATGGCTTGCGGGCTGACCTCGACCAGCGCCTCAATGATGCGTTGGTAGAACGGTGCCAGCTTCTCCTCCTCGAATCGCTGGAAGAGGCCGTCGGCCAGGTCGAGCGCCGGGAAGAAGCGTTCGGGGTCTGCCAGCAGCTCTTGCGCCTCGTTGCCCCTGCCGGGCGTGAAGAAGGTCATCGGGTTCATGCCCTCGGGCAGAACCTCGACCAGCTTGCCCAGGACACTAAGCGCCTCCGGATAGCCCAGCAGATTGCCGTAGAACGGCTCATTGAGCAGGTCGTAGCCGATCACCGCCGGATGGTCGCCCAGCTTCTCGGCTGCGTGGCGCCAGGCCCTCACGAAGTGCTCTTGCAGGCCGGTGCCGTCGGGCGCGGGCACATCGCTCCAGAAGTTCTCGAACGCCATCATCACTGCGGGCTGGAAGTACCCCGCCGCCCAGCCCAGGCTGCGGTCCGGCTCATAGGGCAGGTCGCCGTCCACGGTGGCCCAGACCGGAGCGCCGTCATGGTTGTACTTCTCGCCGTAGACATCCTGGTGCATATCCAGGATGACGTGCAGGCCGGCCTGCTGGGCCCAGTCGAGCCGCGCGCGGACCGCCGCCAGGTACTCGTCATCGTAACTGCCCGGCTCCGGCTCGATCCCCGCCCAGATGATGAGCAGCCGCACGCAGTTGCAGCCCCAGCTCTTCATCAGCGCGAACTCATCCGGCCCCTGCCAGGGCAGGTAGGGCTTGCGCTTAGCGGACTGAGCGACGTTGAGCCCACGCAGTATGACCGGCTCACCATCCGGCCCGACGAACTGCCGGTCGCGCACACCTACCGGCCCAGCCAGCGCCGGCAGGGCCAGCAGAGAGACAAGCGCCAGCAACGCCCACCGCGCCGTCACTCCGATCCCTCC
>CBFDBV010000585.1:0-2715 GCA_965603135.1 uncultured bacterium | reverse complement strand
CCTCGCTCGTGTAGTCGAACTCCAGCTCCTTGACCTCGCCCGTCTGCGGGTCCTCCACGGTGAGCACCCGGTTGACGAGGTCGCAGGCCTTGAGCCTCTTGCCGTCGGGGAAATTGCGGTGGCGCAGGCTCTGGCTGCTGGTAATGATGGGCTTCTTCTCGATGTTCTCGTGCGTCCCGATTTTCTTGCCCTCGCCCTGGTAGAGTTCGTACCAGGTGTCATCGCCCCTGACCGCGTAGCCGTAGACCTTCCCATCCATGTCGCGGTAGACATATCCGGCTCCCTTGGCGCGCTCGTCCTCGGGGATCATCGGCGTCGCCTCGCCGGTCGTGGGATCGAAGGCGATGATCTGGCTGGCGGTGTTGCCGACTCCGAAGTAGATCCAGCCCGTGTCGTCCGCGGCGACGTAGCGCTGATACTGCGCCCAGTTCTGATCGTAGACATAGCCGTGGTCCTTGAACTCGCCGGTGTTGGGGTCAAACGACAGCACTCCACTGTGCGGGTAGGTTGCAGCCCAGATGATCCCATTGTCATCTTCGGTCATGCCCATTGCCACGCGCGGCGCCGTCTTGTGGAAGAAGGTGAACTCGCGCTTCTCGGGGTCGAACTCGCAGAAGTGGCTGTTGAAGTGGGTGTAGTATCTGTTGCGGCTCGACAGGATGGAGGCAAAGGGGCTGTCACCGACCGGGAAAGGCGTGGGAACCTGCTGGCTCTCCCCTGTTTGGGCATCAATGACCAGCAGGGCGTATGAGCCCCGGTGGTCCATCAGCCACACGAGCACGACGTTGCGGCCCTCCCCGTCAACGGTGGCAACGGTCCCGCGGTGGTTGCTCACGGGCGTAGCCACACCGTGATGGAGAAAGCCGTTCCCGAGGTCTTCCGTCGCAGCGAGGGCCGACTGCACCGCAAGGGCGAAGAGCGGCACACTGAGCAGAACGAGCAACTTCGAAAGCGCGTATCCCATGGTTGTCCTCCTCTATCTGACTACGCCGGTGATCTCCAGCATCCGGACGTCGTTCGAGCGGTTGGTGCGCACGCGCGCGTTGTTGATCATCGTGAAGTGAACCCAGAACTCGGTGATGCCCTGGAAGCGCGCGTCGTCGCTCAGGTCGAACTTGATGGTCCCGATGTAGCGGCCGGGAGTGCGGCCGCCCTCGTCCTCCTTGCCGGCGGTGGTGTCGCTGACCAGGAGGTCCTCGCCGTCCAGAGAGACGCCGACCTCGTTGTGCGCGCCGAGCTGCTGGTGCGAGTAGCTCTCGATGGCGACGCTGATGTCTGTCATCGGCTTCTCGGAGACGAACTGCCAGCGCAACGTTGAGCGCACGGTGCGCCCCTCGGTGCCGTACACCTGGACGCGGCCGCGCTCCCACTCGAGGTCCTCTCCGCCCTCGATCTGCGCCAGGTGCAGGGCGCGCTGGGCCTGGAAGTCGTCGCGGTACTCGAAGTTGCCCCTGCGATGAGCCGGCACAATCTGCACCTGGCGGGCCGGGGGCGGCACGCACTCGCCGCGGACCGCCAGATCGCTCAGCCAGCCGGCGGGGGTGCCCGGCTTGCCTCCGCTGGCGGTCATCGTGAAGCGCACCCAGAGGTTGCGCCCAGCGAAGTCGGCGGCTGGCTGGTCGAGGTCCGCGTCCTGCCACGTGTGCCCGTCGGCTGAGACGGTCACCTCCAGCGCGGCTCCCGACTGGGGCTCAGCCTCAAAGGTCGCGGCCACCGAGGGGTTGCGCATCTCGAACTCGCTCCAGAAGTGATATGTCAGCGAAGCGGCCGCTGGTGGCGCGGGCGAGGCGAGCAGCCCCAGCCTCTCCTGCTCGCCATCCCAGCGCAGCGAGAGGAAGCCGGTGAGGGTCGCGTCGTCAATGAACTTCAGTCCCAGGAAGTCGTCGGCGTACTCGAAGGCGTTCTCCTCGTTGCCGGCGACCTCGACCGCCTGACCCGGCGAGTAGTTGGCGCTGGGCAGGGGCAGCTTGGCGGTATCAGTGGCGTGTGCCATCGTGCGCGTCTCAAAGAACCATCCGCGCCACCGGGCCATGCTGGGCTCATCGGTCTTCATCCAGATGAAGGGGCTGCCCTGGAGCGGGTCCACGCAGTAGAAGAACATGGGGATGTTGAACTCGCGGCAGACGTCCACCTGGTCCTGCGAGGCCTCCCAGGGCTCGATCTCGGGGCTGGCGTTGATGCAGTTGATGACCGGCTTGCCGGTGACCAGGTACTTCATCAGATACTTGCGGAAGGCCTGGGTCTGCCAGCGGTAGGGGTCAATGATCCACCCGTCGGCCTTCGCCTTGGCGTTGGGCACATCGTACGGGGTGTACCACTGATAGACGGTGAGCCCGTACTGCTGCTTGACGTGGTCATAGAGGCGGTTCTGCACCTCCAGCCCGTTGTTCCAGATGATGTTCTCCTCGCTCAGGCAGACCGCATCCACGAGGCTCAGGTCGAGTTGCGAGAGCAGTTCGTCGGTGTTGGCAACGTACTCCTCGATGGGCTTCGATAGAGACACGCGGTCATAGGTGTAGAGGCCGATGAGCACGAACTGCCCGCGCTGGGCCGCTTCGCGCACACGCTTCGCATAGCCCTGATAGGTCTCCGCATCGCGCGGGGCGTGGAACTTGAGGACGGTGAAGTCGCAGCATTCGAAGTCCCGGCCATAGATGCCGATTCTGGAGAAGTCCAGCTCCGCGGCGTGCGCCGGAGAGAGCAACGCCCCCGCAA
>CBFDBV010000584.1:0-2741 GCA_965603135.1 uncultured bacterium | reverse complement strand
TCTCTTCCAGCACCTCGGCGCTGCGCGCCACCAGCGCCAGGTCGGCTCCCGCCTCTGCGAGCCCGATCGCCAGCGACCTCCCGATCCCCTTACTCCCCCCGGTCACCAGCGCGACCTTCCCATCGAGCCTGAACTCATCGAGAGTCATGCGTCCTCACCCTGTCCGTATCGTTGATCATCAGCGGCACGTTGGGCCCTCAGTGGCCCTGTGCCTCTATCTCCTGTCGAGTCATCAGCTCGATACTGACCTCCTGCGGCCCATCATTGGCCAGAAACGACGGCTCCGTCCAACCCACCAGTTCCGGGTCATCCTCAGGCCCGACCATCGCGAGCACGCGATACTCAATCCCCGGCACAAGCCCCGTCACGCGCACTCGGCCCTGCTCGTCAACCTCAGTCCATTCCGTGCGCACCTTGAGGTCTGCGGGCAGCTCCGGTCGCCCCGTCCCAGACGCAGAGACCTGCACGCGTGCTTTCGGAACCGGACGGCCCTCGTCAACGACGGTCACCAGCAGTTGGCCGGTCGGCATAAGCTCGAAGAGCGGCTCGAACGCGACGCGTGGGTCGCAGGGCTGGGCGAACGCCCTTCCGCCCTCGGGATCGTATGCGATGACCATCTGATCGCTGGTGGCCAGGCGGGTCAACTCAAAGCGGCCGTCGGCATCGGTGATCGCACGCGCGTCCTGCTCGTAGTCGATCGTCCTGGCGCAGACGACCGCCGCGCCCTCCAGCGGGTTGCCTTCAGCGTCCACGACCCGTCCGCGCAACGACAGGCCCTCAGGTGCGATGATCCATGGCTCAAGCTGGCGCGTCTCGCCAGGCTCCAGCGTGATCGGCTCCCTGATGTCCTCTGGCGGTGGGTGGGGCATGCGACTCCTGTAATCCCAGTCCGGCCCGACTTCAAGCGGGACGCCCGGCGGCAGAGGGCCGATGCGTACGTTGCCCTGAGCATCCGTGTAAGGTGCGATCGGCAGGTCCATGCTCCAATCGTCCTCGTCAGTGCGCACCCGCACGCGCATGTCCGCGATCGGCGTGCCGTCCTGTTCACTGGCTGTCGCCTCGATCCATGCGCCTGACGCGAGCGTGATGGTCGCCTCACGGGTGGTCTCGCCGTTGATGATGGCGAGCCCAGCGAGGTCGCGCTCGGTATCCTGTGCCAGCGCCGGAACGAGCGGGCGAGTAGGCTTCTCACGCCTGCGGCCGAAGAGCAGTCCCACCTGGCCCTGGGCGTCGGTGAGCAGCCGCTCGGGCCTCCCCGACGACTGGTATCGATTCTCGCCGTCCCAAAGAACCGGCACGCCGGGGGCCGGCGTGCCATCGGGATTGAACACTGTGAGCCCGATCGTGGGCTTACGATGCAGCTGGAAATCCAAGTTCTGCGCCGCTCCCTGCTCCAGCTGGATCGTCTTGTCGCGCTCCTCGGCGTACCAGGCATCGCGCGTCGGTGCGCCCATCCAGTAGACGTAGTTCTCCCCTGGCGGGAGCCGCAACTGGTAACGCCCGTTGCCGTCGGTATCTGCGGACTGCACCCAGGCTGTGGAGCGCGGATGCGCAGGTCCGTACGCGCCGATACTCGCCTCGGCCACAGGCTCCCCTGTCTCCGCCCACGTCACTGTGCCGCGAACGAGCGAGCCCTTGATCAGTTCGAAGTCGATGCCCTCGGCACGCTCGCCGGCCTTCACCTGTACGCCCTCATGCCCCACCCCGGTATATTTCTCAGGCGGCACCACGATGACGTTGTAGGTAGCCGCCGGCAGGCCCTTGATCTCATAGTGGCCTTCTTCGTCAGTTGGAGCACGGCCCCCGAAGCTCTCGCGCTGAGACTGCACCCCGACCTCCACATTGCCCACACCGACCCCCTCGCGGGTGACTCGTCCGGTGATCACGGCCTCGGGTTGCAGTGTGATCGTGAGGTCCTCGCCGACCACCGGACCCTCTTGGGTGCTCGCAACGTGATAGTAGGCGTACCCCTCGGCCTGTACATGCAGGCTGACCCGGTGGGCAAGCGGCAGCGGCGCGAGCGAGAAGCGTCCATCCTCACCGGTCACATCCGCAGGGGCCCCGGGCCAGTCGCCGAAGCTCATCGAGACCCGACCGTGACCCTCTTCACCGCTCATCCAGCGAACTCGCGCCCTGGCGCCGGCGATCGGGTCCCCTTGGGGGTCAACTACAGCTCCCGTCAGCGCGCCATGGTCCTTGGGCAGGACGATCTCGGCGGGCTCGCCAGGGGTCACCAGGGCACGTCCCGGCGCATAGCCCTCGGCTACAGCTACGAGATACCATCCCTCGCGGGGACGCCGTGGTTCGAAGTGCAGGCGGAACCGGCCGTCCTTGCCAGTTCCTGCCTCCACCCATCCGGGCTCTTCAGCCACACCGTATGTCAGCGCCACGCGCGCTCCGGCGATGCCCTCCCCCTCGGGGCCAACCACGCGGCCAGTGAGGCTAGCCTGCTCCGCTGCGGCCGCGCACACCAAGGCTAGCAATAGCGCGGCGAAGCTCACTCGCTTCATTGCTCAATCCCCTCCACATCTGTCTCCTTTCTCATCCTCCGCCAAGGCTCGCGTAGAACATCCAGTGCCGCTCCCAGAACCGCTCCAGCTTGACCACCAGCACCTCGGCGCTGCGCGCCACCAGCGCCAGGTCGGCTCCCGCCTCGGCGAGCCCGATGGCCAGCGACTTCCCGATGCCCTTACTCCCCCCGGTCACCAGCGCGACCTTCCCATCGAGCCTGAACTCATCGA
>CBFDBV010000583.1:0-2751 GCA_965603135.1 uncultured bacterium | reverse complement strand
GAGGCGGGAGGCGAGAGGCGGGAGGCAACCTCGTGGCCGCTGGGTCACGGTCTTGCCGTGCCCTACCCTCTCGCCTCCCGCCTCGGCAGCCTCCAGATTCAGGTGTACGATGTTAGCACGAACCGATGCTCTCTCCTACCCAGCGCAGGGCTTGCCCTGCGCGCGGAGCGCAAGCGCTCCGCTGGAATAGGGGGAGCGGAGCTCTTGTCTCCGGGGCTGTGGCCCCTTTGCCCTTTGCCCTTTCCCCTTTGCCCGCCGTGAGGAGTGATAATCATGCGCGATGCCAGCTTCGAGGATCTGCTGACCGAGGAGGTGCTCATCAGGCGGCCGACCGTGGCCCTGGACGTGGATGGAGCGCCTCAGACCCCAACCTATGAAGAACTCGCGGACGCGGTGCCCGCTCGCCTGATGCCCGCCTCGGCCTCAAGCGACGACGACCTGCTGGGGCGGCTGGACGAGGCGACCCATGTGCTCTACGTCCAACCCTTCGATCTGCGCCCGAACGACCGCGTCGTGGCGCGGCGGAGCACAACCGAGCTGACCGATGACATCGAGCAGGGGGAGACGGTCCTGCCCGTGGCCTCGACGGCCGGGATGTGGGACGGCGCCCAGGTGGAGGTCGGCAGCGGTGGCACCAGAGAGCTGCGCACCATCGTCGAGGTCCGCGCCGATGAGCTGGTCATCGCGCCGGCGCTGGACGCCGCGCACGGCGAGGGCGAGGCGGTCAGCCGCGTGCGCAGATTCGACGTGCTTGCGATACAGGACGAGGCCGGCGCGGGACATCACCTGCGCGCGGCGCTGCGCCAGATCAAGTAGAACGGCGGGCAAGGGGCTAAGGGCAAAGGGGAACGACTAACGGCAACGGCAAAGGCAACGGCCCGCAATCGGCGGTGGGTAGTTGGCGGCGCTGTGGCCCCTTTGCCCTTTGCCCTTTGCCCCTTGCCCGCGGTGGAGGTGCAACAGTGGCGCTAGACATGTTCCATCACAACGAGATAGCGCGAGCCATCCGGCTGCTGTGCCAGAGCGCGGTGGCGCTCACCGCCGATACCGAGCCCGGGTATGAGGTCCGCGTCGGCAGCAACGAGCTGTTCGCGGTCGACGACCAGGTCGTGCTCAGCGACTCCACGGGCGAAGAGGAGCATACCATCGCCGAGAAGGTGGGCCTGACCATCGTGCAGTTCGAGGAGCCGATAGAGGGCTCTCGCCAGGTCAGCCGAGGGGCGCGACTGGCGCTCAAGGACGCCCGCCTGCCGGACCTGCAATGGGTCGGCCAGGGGCGGCCGGAGTTGCTGCCCCGCGCGCCGACCGAGCGCTTCCCCTGTGTGCTGGTGCTGCCATCCGAGATGGCCCAGCCCTTCAACACCGGCGGCAACCGCAGCTTCCAGCAGGACTACACCTACCGGCTCTTCTACGTGGAGGAGTACCAGGAGGGGCAGAGAGCCAACGTGCACCTGCTGGATCGGGCCGCGGCGCTCTTCAACCTGCTGATGGAGGACACGTACCTGGGCGGGACCTGCTGGCACAGTCAGGTGACCGAAGTTGACCCCCAGCCGCGCGTGCAGGAGTACCTGCGGGAGCAGGAGAGGCCGCTGCGGGTGGTGGAGCTGACGCTGCTGGCCCGCCGGGCGGCGGTCTGGAACAAGTGAGGCGGGCAATGGGCAATAGGCAATGGGCAATAGGGCCACAGCACCGCCAACTGCTCACTGCCGATTGCCGACCGTTGCCGCGTGTCGTTCCCCATTGCCCATTGCCTATTGCCCATTGCCTATCCAAGAGGTGATTCGACATGGCAGTCGCACTGGCGCAAGAGGGCAGCTTCGGGTTCGGCTTGCAGGCCGAGAAAGGCACCTTCGTAAGCCCGACCACGTGGCTGCCGCTGATGCAAGTAGGTAGCAGCAAGAGCGGCGATGGCATCCAGCTCCGCAAGAACTACACGGTGCTGGACCTCGCCGATGCAAACGACTACGAGAGCCGGTACTACTCGGCAGGGCAGTGGGCCGAGGGCGAGGTGGCCGTCCCGCTCATTCCGGGCGTGCTCACCAACCTGTTCTCGTGGATCCAGGATCGAGATGGCAACAACCAGGGCAAGTGGGCCTCGGCGGTCGTGGACTGCGTCAATGAGGTCAAGAAGCTCACCGATGTGAAGGTGCGCAAGGCGACGGTTGACCTCATCAAGGGCGAGCCGGTGGGCTGCCTGCTCGACGTGGCGGGCCTGAAGATGGAGAGCGGGACGACGCCCTCGCCGAACATCCCGGCGGCCGCCCCGTACGTCTTCCGCGAGGCCAACGTGAAGATCGCCACCGGCGGCGGTGGGCTGGTGACCGACCTCGCCTGCGAGCGCATCCGGCTGGAGATTGACACCGCGGTCGAGAAGGTGGCGGAGGGCCTGCGGCTGGCCGAGAGCGTCGCGCCGCTGCAGCTCTACAACCTGGCGGGCGTGCGCTGTGTGGGAGCGTTCAGCCGCGACTTCGCGGACAACGCCATCTACGCCGACTTCGCATCCGGCCAGGAGGCCGCGCTGTCCATCACCCTGGCGCGCGGCGAGGCGACGGCAGTAATCTCGCTGCCGCGTGTGCTGTATACGGCCAGCGACCTGGGCCTGCCCGGCTCGCACGAGAAGCGCATCGTGGAGAAGCTGGACTTTCTGGCGCTGGGCAGCATTGACGGCCTGACCCCGCCGATTACGTTGGCGTAGGGCGGACGTCAGACATCGGACATCGGACATCGGACATCAGACATCGGACTAACGAC
>CBFDBV010000582.1:0-2772 GCA_965603135.1 uncultured bacterium | reverse complement strand
GAGTTCATGGCCGACTTCATCCATGCGCTCGTCTCGACCTTCGGCGTCCTGGCGAACCTGGCCGATGACATGCGCCACCTCCAGCGAACCGAGATCTCCGAGGTCGCCGAGGCCTTCGAGGCCGACCAGGTCGGCTCGTCCACGATGCCGCACAAGCGTAACCCGTGGAACTTCGAGAACATCAAGAGTATGTGGAAGGCCTTCATGCCACGTATGACGACGGTCTACGCCGATCAGATCTCCGAGCACCAGCGTGACCTGTCCAACTCCGCCTCGCAGCGCTTCCTGCCGGAGGTGATCGTGGCGCTGGTGGCTAGCGCGCTGCGGATGGACCGGATAATGAGCAGGCTGGTGACGGACGAGGAGCGGATGCGGGCGAACCTGGCGATGACCGAGGACCTCCTGGCGGCGGAGCCGGCGTACATCCTGCTGGCGGCGCACGGGCACCCGGACGCGCACGAAGCGGTGCGCAAGCTCACGCTCGAGGCGCAGCAGAGTGGCCGGTCGCTGGGCGAACTGCTGGCCGAGAGCGAGGAGCTTGCCCCTTACCTGGCGCGGTTCACCGACGAGCAGCGCGCGATCCTGGCAGAGCCGGCGCGTTACACGGGCATCGCGGCAGAGAAGGCCCGCAGCGTGTGCGATATCTGGGAGGAGCGGCTGGGGCTCAGGTAGCTCCCGCGTGCCCTGAAGGGAGGGCCGACGAGGATGTTGATGGGGCTCGATGTCGGCAGCACCGGCGTCAAGGCCGTCGTCTTCGACGACGAGGGCAGCCAGCTTGGGAGCGCATACCAGGAGTACGCCGAGGTCTACCCGCAGCCCGGCTGGATCGAGCTGCGACCCGACGAGGTCTGGGCGGCGACGCAACGCGTCATCGGTGAGGCGGCCGCCGAGGCCGGCGGAGGCGTCAGGAGCCTGAGCATCTCGGCGCTGGGCGAGACCTTCACGCCCGTCGCTGAGGATGGGCGGTTCCTGCACAACAGCATCGTGTCGCCGGACAACCGCGCCGTGGCCCAGGCCGAGAGCTGGCGGGAGACGCTCGGCCCTCAGCGCGTCTTCGAGATCACCGGCATGCCGCTGCACCCCAGCTTCACGCTCAACAAGATAATGTGGCTGCGCGACGAGATGCCCGATGTGCACGCCGCCACGTGGAAGTACCTGCTCTGGCCCGACCTGATTCTCCTGAGGCTGGGCCTGGAGCCGCGCATTGACTGGAGCCTGGCCGGGCGCACGATGGCCTTCGACGTCGTCAACAAGCGCTGGTCGGACGAGATGCTCGAGGCCGCCGGCATCGAGGCGGCGAGGTTCGCCGAGCCGATCCAGCCGGGCGAGCCGGTCGGCGAGCTGAGCGAGCAGGCCGCGGAGCAGGTAGGGCTGGAGCCCGGCTGTCTGGTGGTGGCGGGCGGTCATGACCAGCCGATGAATGCGCTGGGCGCCGGCATCATCCGCGAGGGGCTGGCGGTGGACGGGATGGGCACGGTCGAGTGCATCACGGTGGCCTTCGACGAGCCGGTGCTCACCGAGGCGATGCTGGCGCACAATTACTGCTGCTACCCGCACGTGGTGGGGGAGCTGTACGCGACCATCGCCTTCAACTACTCCAGCGGCAGCGTGCTGCGCTGGTTTCGGGACAACTTCGGGCAGGCCGAGCTGGCCTGGGCCGAGAGCGAGGGCCGCGATGTCTACGAGGTCATCCTGGAGGGCCTGCCCGAGGGCCCCACGGGGCTGCTCTGGATCCCGTACTTCGCGGGCTCGGGCACGCCGTATCTCGACCCGCGTGCGAAGGGCGCCATCCTGGGACTGACGCTCGACTGCGACCGCAAGCGCCTCATCAAGGCGCTGATCGAGGGCACCTGCTACGAGCTGAACCTGAACATCACCGCGCTGGCCGAGGCGGGCGTGAAGATTGACCGGCTGCGCGCCACCGGCGGCGGCAGCCGCAGCGACACCTGGCTCCAACTCAAGGCCGACATCACCGGCAAGGAGGTCGTCACGCTCAACGTCAGCGAGGCCGGCTGCCTGGCCGGGGCGATGCTGGGCGGCGTGGCGCTCGGCGTCTGGAAGAGCGTGGACGAGGCCGTCGGCGCGCTCGTGCGCGAGGAGCGGAGCTTCCAGCCGCGAGCCGACGAACACGAGAAGTACCGGGGCCTGTACGAGAGCTACGCGGCCGCATGGCCCGCCCTTGCCGACGTGATCCACCGAATCTAGCCCGTCCCCCAGGAGGAGCCCGCCGATATGAGCAAGCTGGCGCTGCTGTACTGCCTGATTACGGTGATTGCGTGGGGGGTCGCCTCCGTGCTGGACAAGGTGATGATGCGCGAGCTCTCGCCGTGGGCGGCGGTGTTTGCCCGGATGATCATTGGCACTGCCATCGTGGGGGCCTACGCGGTGGGCAGCGGCGCGCTGGGGGAGCTGCGCGGCGTCTCGGTCGGCATCTGGGCGGCGCTGGTGGGGAGCGCGCTGTTGGGCAGCCTCATCGGCCAAGTCGCCTACTACAGCGCCATGCGCCACGCGGACGCGTCCTCGGTGGTGCCGATCACCGCGACCTACCCGCTGGTGGGGGCGATGCTGGCCATCGGCCTGCTGCGAGAGCCACTGACGGCGAGCAAGGTCGGCGGCGCGTTGCTGGTTGTCGCGGGGATCATCTTGCTCTCCGGCGCCTTCGGCCAGCAGAACGGCTAGCGCGTCTGCCGCGCTTTCCCAGCGGAGCGCTCGCGCTGCGGTCGCAGGGCAAGCCCTGCGCTGGGGGAAGGGGAGGCCGCGCACAGGATTGAG